>JBBRIK010000360.1:0-6099 GCA_038221045.1 Gemmatales bacterium | reverse complement strand
GGTAACGGCATTCGGCCCGTCCGCCTGCTCGATACCACGACGGGCAAGGAAGTCCGGCAGATGAAGAACGCGCTGAACGGCTCGAGCTTCCTCGCCTTCTCGCCCGATGGCAAGGTGCTGGCCTCCGCGTACTACGGCAACCAACTCACGCTGTGGAAGACGGAGACCGGCGAGGTGCTGCACCAGATCGCCCACGGCCAGCAACGCATCTCCTCGCTCTCTTTCTCCGCCGACGGCAAGCGCTTCGTCACCGGCAACGAGGGCTTCGGGCAGACCAATCCCGTCACCGTTTGGGACGTCACGACCGGCAAACAGGTCGTCCAGGTAGAGCCGATCCAGAACTACAACCTGCGTTCTGCCCTCACCGGCGACGGCAAGATCCTGGCCACCTGGGGACAGTTCATTCAGCGCATGGCCGGCGGCAACCGCGAGGACGAGATGGATCGCGCCCGCTCGATTCAACTGTGGGATGCCATGACGGGCAAGGAACTCCGCCGCCTCAAGCTCGATCCGGGCATGACGATTGGCAACGTCCTCTTCGCCCCGGACGGCAAGTCGCTCGTCACGGCGAGCAATAATTCGTCGCTGATCGTCTGGGACGCCACGACGGGCAAGGAACAGCGGCGCTTTGCTGGGCGGCGCGGCATCGGTCAGGACATCATCTTCTCGCCCGACGGCAAGCTCCTCGCCGGCACGACTCCAGCGGGAGCGGTGCAAGTGTGGGACTACGCCACGAGCCGAAGGCTGGGGATTCACGAATTGCCGATCGGCGCGGGGATGCGGATCGCGTTCACGACGGAGGGCAAGTTGCTGGCCTGGCAATCGAGCGGTCAGGCGCTCAGTCTCTGGGACGTCCGCGCCGAAAAGGCGCTCACGCCGGTCGGCGGTCACGAGACCGTGGTGAGTGCGGTCGCCTTCACCCCGAACGGGCAGACGCTGTTCTCGATGTCGGGCGACGGCGTCCTCTGCCAGTGGGACGCGGCGACCGGCAAGGAGACGGCCCGCCGACACCTGCGCAACGAGGATGCCATGATGCGCTACGGGCGTGGAGGACCGCCGCAGCAGAGTGGGGCGATGTCGCCGGACGGCAAGTATGTGCTGACCAGCAACTACGACGGCGTCATCCTCTGGGACCTGGCGACGGCCCGCGAGGTGTGCACGTTCCCAGGTGGCTTCAACCCGTACGGTCTGAGCGCGACCTTCTCGCCGGATGGGAGCCGGCTGGCCATTGCCGCTCGCGACCCGCGCGGGCAGGCGGCCCAGGTGCGCATTCTCGACGTCAACACGGGGCAGGAACTGAAGCAACTGGCGCTCGGTGCCGAAGAAATTCGAGGGCTGGCCTTCACGCCGGACGGCAAGTCGCTGGCGGGGCTGAGTCAGATGCAGCAGGGCGTCGGCTCGCAGGAGATTCGCCTGTGGGACGTGGCCGAGGGCAAGAAACGCTGGCAAATCTCGCGGCCGGGTTACAACGTGCAGATGCTGGCCATCGCGCCGGATGGATTGTCGCTGGCACTCAGCGAAGCGGGCGGGGTTACTCTGCTGACCGTGGCGACTGGCGAGGAACTGCGCCGGCTGACGCCGAAGGAGGCACTGAACAACGTCCAAAGGCTGGCTTTCTCGCCCGACGGCAGGACGCTGGCCGTCGCCGGGATGCAGCCGGACGGACGCAATGGTCGAATCAACGTCTGGGAGATCGCGACGGGGACGATGCGTCAGGATCTGGCCGGCCATCAGAACATGATCGTGGCGCTGGCTTTCTCGCCCGATGGAAGCAAACTGGCGACGGGCGGCTGGGACACGAGTGTGCTGCTCTGGGACTTGATTGGACGCGATGCCGAGGCGAAAGCCCGGCCGGCGGCGAAGGAGTTGGAGGAACTGTGGACGGCTCTGGAGAACGTGGACGGTCGGGAGGGTTTCCGCGCCATGGGCCGTCTGCTGGCCTCTCCTGCTGACGCCATTGCACTTTTCAAGAAGAACCTCGAACCGGTGAAGGGACAGGGATCGGATGCCGCGAAGATCTTACAGATGGTCGCCGACCTGGATAGCAAACGCTTCAACAAGCGCGAGGAAGCGTCGAAGCAACTCGAGCTGGTGGGACGAGCCGCCGAGCAGGAGTTGAAGAAGGCGCTGGCGGATGACCCTTCAGCGGAGAAGAAGAGACGGTTGACGGAACTGCTCGACAAGTTGCAGACGACGGGCATCAAGCCGGAACTGGTGCGTCCCTTGCGAGCGCTGGAAGTGCTGGAGCGGCTTGGCACGACCGAAGCACGTCAGGTGCTGGAGACGCTGGCTGGCGGCGCGCCGGAGGCGCGTCTGACGCGCGAGGCAAAGACCGTCCTGGAGCGATTGGTCAAGGCGGGCAAGCCGACATCGTGAGGTCTACCGTCTGTTGAGGGGATGAGAAGATGGCTCGTCAACCTATCGTACTCGGATTGACCCTCTGCGATTATGTGATCGTCGAGGAGCGGACCCGGAAGGTTTCCCTCATTGGCACCTTCACGGGCCTTGGCGTACAGGCGTTCCCGGCAACAATCCCTCCCTTTTCCGTCTTTGCCCTGCTGACAGATTCGGTTGGTGAGGTTATGATGAAACTCATCATCACGCACATGGAGTCCAATGAAGTAGTCTACACACACAGGGGAGTTCTTCCTTTCGTGGATGTGGTCGCCGAGGTTTTCTATCATCTGCGGCTTCGGCAACGTGTGTTCTCCGCACCTGGTTCGTATCTTTTTTCACTCCTGGCCGATGCTGAATTGATCGCTCAACGGCGATTGCGCGTCTACCAGCGGGAGGGCGAAACATGAGCGCGTCTGAATCTCAGCAACCCAACCAACTCCCTCCACAGGACGAGGGGAGGTGTGAGACGGAGAACTTCCGGGGTGTCTACGTCTTCGTCGATGCCGTGGGAGACTCGACCAGAAGGCCAGCGGATCCCTTGATTGCCGAGTGGATCAGGCAGCACCAGTACCTCCTGGACCCGCCCCCGGACCAAAAAAAGAGCGAGAAGAACTGAGCGACGCCTCTTCCCCTCGTTGGCGAACCATGAACGGACGCCGTCCTCAGAGATGCCGTTCTCACGAAAACGATAGGATGAGGTCTACGAGCCAGCAGCCGCGAACATGGTCTGTCTCTGCTCGACAGTGCGACAGCATCGCCTCATCGCAACAGCCCGCATCTTCCAGCGCGTCGGCAAGGATCGGCAAATCGTCGAATCGCCGTTCGTCGTAGATCGTCCGCGCCATGCGCGGAATCGTGCTGTCCTGCCACGCCAGCCAGACTGCATCGACGATTCGCGCATGGAAGGAGTTGCCCATCACCTCACGCAGGAGAGCGGCCTGGCGAGCCATTGCCACTGCCGTCTGTCGCGTCCACTTGGGATCCTCCAAACCTGTGCTCCCCGCCGGCATCGACCCTGTGAGAAAGCGTTCGGAGCAGGCTGCCGAGGCCCAGGCTCTCGCGACGTGGAAAAGCGTGCCGTGATTCCCCTGCTCCTCGCGATGAAACCGGCTCACCGCGTTGACTGCCTCTTGCTGGGGCCAGTCGAAAGCGTCGTCCTCGGCGAGCTGCAAACAGGCTTCCATCGAGGCCGCGATGGCGGCTTCTACTTCCTCAGATCCCGCCAAACCATCGGCCTGGCGCTCCACAACGTCGATCAACTGACGGCACGCTTCCGCCGGCAACACATGGGCGATGAGCCGCATGCAGGCGCAATAGAACAGTCTCCACTTGCGCTCGCTGACGCGGAAGCGAGGCCGGGCGACCCAGCCGACCCAGCGCGTGCGGAAGTGCGTCTGCTCCTCACGCAGGAACCGGATCATGGGCTCTGGGTCGGTCCCTTGCAACCAGTCGCTTTCGGTCACGGGCTTACTCCCGCGAGTTGATCGTTGCCGTTCTCCACCGCGTACATCATAATACAACCTCCTCCGCTCTCCAACCTCGCCGGCCGGAGACCTGCCTTGATCCGACTTCACTCCGCCGCCCTTCTTCTGTTGACCTGCACCCCCTTCGCGTTCGCCGCCAGCGAGGCGAAGCGACACTGGGCCTTCCAGCCGCTCGCTCGGCCCGCTCTACCGCGCGTCCATGACGCCGAACGCTGCCGGACTCCGATCGATGCTTTCCTCCTCGCCAGGCTCGAAGCGAAGAAGCTGACCTTCTCTGCCGAGGCTTCCCGACACGTCCTGATCCGCCGCGTTTTCCTCGATCTGCTCGGCCTGCCGCCCTCCCTCGATGAGATCGACGCCTTTGTCGATGACAGCCGGCCCGATGCTTATGAACGCATGGTCGAGCGCGTGCTGGCGTCGCCTCATTTCGGCGAACGCTGGGGCCGGCACTGGCTCGATGGCGCGGGCTATGTGGACGTGGTCGGCGGCGACAATGACGCCGCCACCGTCAAGCTCGGCGACGGCAGCAAGTGGCGCTATCGCGATCATGTCGTCGCCGCCCTCAATGAGGATCGCCCGTGGAAACGCTTTCTCATCGAGCAGATTGCCGGCGACGAACTGATCGACTGGAGGAAGGCCGCCGTCTTCACGCCCGACATCGTTGACAAGCTCGTCGCCACGGGCTTTCTGCGGACTGCCGCCGACGATACGGATGAGAACGAGTTGAACACCCTCGACATTCGCCACGGCATCCAGCAGCGAACCGGCGAGGTGCTCATCAACAACCTCCTCGGTTTGACGCTCCAGTGCGCGAAGTGCCACGATCACAAGTACGAGCCGATCGGCCAGCGCGACTACTATCGCATCATGGCCGACCTTGCCCCCGCCTTCAATCCGCACAACTGGCTTCAGCCGCAGAAGCGCGTGCTGGCCGACAAGCAGAAGCGGCCCGGCACACTGCAAGCCGTCTACGACGTCGGCCCACCCTCGCCGACGCATCTGCTCAAACGCGGCGAATACAACCGTCCCGGCGAGGAAATCGCGCCAGGCTTCCTGAGGGTGCTGTGTCCGAGCGATAAAGAAACGAGTCTGCCCTCCCTCAAGGAGGGAGAGACGAGCGGACGCCGGCTCGCGCTCGCGCGCTGGCTGACCGAAGCCGGCACGCCAGCCGGCGCACTCGCGGCCCGCGTTCGAGTCAATCGCGTCTGGCAACATCTCTTTGGCCGGGGAATCGTCCTCTCGCCTGACAACTTCGGCGTGACGGGGAGCAAGCCCTCGCATCCCGAATTGCTCGAATGGCTGGCCTCGGAGTTCGTCCATCAGGGCGGGCAACTGAAACCACTGTTGCGGCTGCTGCTGACGTCGAGCGTCTACCGGCAGACGTCCAGCTACAGCACGACTCCCGATGCCGACGCGAACAACGATCTGCTCTGGCGCATGCGGCTGCGGCGTCTGGAGTCCGAAGCGATCCGCGATTCGCTGCTGGCCGTCAGTGGGCAACTCGACCGCACTTTCGGCGGACCAGCCATCATGACGGCGAGCCAGGCCGACGGCAGTATCACCGTCAAGGAGCAAACGGGAGCCAACCGGCGCAGTCTCTATCTGGTGGCCCGCCGCAACTATCATCCGACGATCCTCGGCGTCTTCGATCAGCCGGTGATGACGACGAACTGCGCGGGCCGGGCGTCGTCCGCTGTCGTCCTGCAAGCGCTGACGATGCTCAATGACGCCTTCGTCCGCGAACAGGCGAATCACCTGGCCCGGCGCGTAAGGAGACTGGCAGGCGAGCAGCCGTCGCGTCAGGTGGAGCTTGCTCATCGTCTCGCTCTCGGCCAGCCGCCGAGCGAGCGCGAGGCCGCCCTCTGTCTCGAATGGATGCGGCACGAGGGCGGAGCCGATCCGCTGCCGCGACTGTGCCAGGTGTTGCTGAATACGAGTGCGTTTCTGTCTGTTCCGTGAGGAGGCTGGCATGTCGTCTCTGCTGTCGCGCCGTCAGTTGCTGAACGCCTCCGCCCTGGGGATGGGATCGCTCGCGCTTGCGCAGTTGGTGAAGGCGGAGGAGCGCCAGGCCAGCCATTTCTCCGCGAAAGCGAAGTCGGTCATCATGCTCGTGCAGAATGGCGGACCGAGTCAGATGGACCTCTTCGACCCGAAGCCGGAGTTGAAAAAGCGAGAAGGGCAGACGCACGGCGAGAAGGTCGAGATGTTCCAGAAGGGG
>JBBRIK010000359.1:0-6102 GCA_038221045.1 Gemmatales bacterium | reverse complement strand
ACGGGCTATCTGTGGCTGAGTGCACCAGCAAAGTGAATCATGAGCTACACGGTCAAGGAGATTTACTACACGCTGCAAGGTGAGGGCGCGAACGTCGGGCGGGCCTCAGTGTTCCTACGCTTCGCCGGCTGCAACCTCTGGACCGGCCTGGTAGAGGATCGAGCGTCCGCCGTCTGTTCCTTTTGCGATACGGACTTCGTCGGCGTCGATGGACCGGGCGGAGGTAAGTTCGGCAGCGCGCGTCAACTCGCCGCCGCTGTGGCGAACTGCTGGCCGGCAGCGTCTTTCAGGCTGGCCCGGCCTTTCGTCGTCTGCACGGGAGGCGAACCCTTGTTGCAGATGGACGAAGCGCTGGTGCAAGCGCTGCATGAGACGGGTTTCGAGGTGGCGATTGAGACGAACGGAACGCGTCTGCCGCCTCCGGGAATCGATTGGATCTGCGTCAGTCCCAAGGCGGAAGCGGAGTTGGTGCTGACGAAGGGCGACGAACTGAAGCTGATTTTTCCGCAGCCAGGAGCGGAGCCGAAGAGGTACGAACGTCTCGATTTTCGCCACTTCGTGTTGCAGCCGATGGACGGGCCGGAGCGCGAACGCAACACGCGGTTGGCGCTGGCGTATTGCCTGGAACATCCGCAGTGGCGTCTGTCGCTGCAAACGCACAAACTCCTGGCCATTCCGTGAGGGTGTCGTCTCAGCCAGAGTTGTTGGGTCGAGGCGTTGTTCCGAGAAGTTGAAACCGGTCAAAGACGATTCACTGGATCGCTTCATTTTGTTGGCAGCCCCATGCCTGATCTCCTTTTCTTGGTTTCCCAGCCCGCCTGAATTCAACCACAGAAAGAAGAACGCAGACCAGGCAGAGCGCATGCGAGAGATAGAACCAGACGGTGAACCATTGCAAGAGGAGGGGAAGGCCTAAACAGAGTTGAAGGTAGAACATGGACATGGCAGCGAGTCCGATGCCTCCAGACGTTCCGATAACCACGGCGCGGCGACGGGACAGCGGAAGTACGAGGGCTGCAAGCAGCCCCACGAAGAGGCCGAATGGGTACAGACCGGGCAGAAGTAGAATGCACGCCCCCAAGGGGTCATCCCACACAATTCCACTACTCCAGTTGAAAGCGCAGATTTCGAGTCCGCTCATTGGACTCGTTAAGATAGGGCAATTGTGCCACGGAAGCAGCAGCAAGATCATTGCTGCGGCGAGGCAGAAGGCTGACGCGAACCGCATGGGGCAACCCTCGACATCAGCCGGAAGTGGACTTGACTCCTCAGCACGAGTCTACCAGGAGCCTCAACAGAATTCGAGCGCCAAGCACCGCCAAGATACTCGAGCGCCACTCTGGCTCGCTGTACCCCCTGGCGAGCTATGATCCGATAGCCTTGACCAATCAACACTGTCAGGAACCTGGACCATGTCGCGCAATCTTCGTCCCGATTCGCGTATCGACGACGTCGTCGATACGCTTCACGGCATCGCCGTTCCCGACCCCTATCGCTGGCTCGAAGATGCTTCCAGCGCCGAGGTGCGCGAGTGGGTGGATCGTCAGAATGCGTACTCGCGCGGTTGGCTGGACGCCGTGACGGAGCGCGAACGGCTCGCCTCCCGGCTCGCCATTCTGCTCGAAACGGACTCCCTCGGCACTCCCGCGCCGGTTCGCGGACGTTACTTCCACTGGCGGCGCACCGGCAGGCAGAACCAGGCCGTCCTTTACGTTCGCAAGGGACTGCGCGGCACGGACCGCGTCCTGCTCGACGTCAACGCGCTGGCCGACGATGGGACTGTCGCCCTCGACTGGTGGTATCCCAGCCGCGATGGGCTGCTGCTCGCCTACGGTCTCTCCCGTCATGGCAGCGAACAGTCCACGCTGCGCATCCGCGACGTCATCACAGGCGACGATCTGCCGGACGTCATCGAACGGACGCGGGCCTGCTCTCTCAGTTGGCTTCTCGACCGCTCCGGCTTCTACTACACCCGCTATCCCGCCCCCGGCAGCGTCCCGACCGGCGAAGAGATGTATCATCGCCGGGTCTTCATGCACCGCCTCGGCGACGATCCCGCAACCGACGTCGAGGTGTTCGGCGCTGGACGGGCCAGGGAGGATTGGTCCGACGCTCGCCTCTCACCCGATGGCCGCTGGCTTGTCGCTACCATCTCGATGGGCTGGTCGCGCTCGGACATCTACTTCAAGGACTTGCTCGATCCCGACAGAGGATTCGTTCCACTGGTGGAGAAGTCGGACGCCCGCTATCACGTTGTTGCGCGCGCCGATTGCTTCTACGTTCACACCAACGAGGGCGCGCCGCGCTATCGTCTCTTCCGCGTGGATCCGCTCCAGCCCGAACGCGAGTCCTGGGACGAGATCATTCCCCAGAGCGAGGACGTACTGGAAAGCGTCTTCGTCGTGGGCGACGTACTGGTCGCCGAGTACACCCACCGAGCATCGTCGCGGCTGCGTTTGTTTGATTGGCTGGGAAGACCTACCGGTGAGGTGCCGCTGCCGGCGCTGGGCACTCTCGCAGGCATCGGCGCGGAGTGGGACGGCGACGAGGTCCTCTTCGGTTTCCAGTCCATCACGCTGCCGCCGAGCGTCTATCACCTCAAGTTATCGACACCCGCGCAGCGATGGTCCCCGAAGCCGAAATTATGGGGGCGTGTCGAGGTGGATCTGCCCTTCGACGATTACATCGTCGAGCAGATCAGTTATCTCTCGAAGGATGGCACGCCGATCAGCATGTTCCTCGCTCATCGCAAGGACGTGACGCCCAACGGCGACACGCCAACACTGCTCTACGGCTACGGCGGCTTCAACATCAGCCTGACGCCCTCTTTCAGCGCGTCGCGCTTCGTCTTTCTGGAACGCGGCGGCTTGCTGGTAATTGCCAACCTGCGCGGCGGGGGCGAGTACGGCGAAGCATGGCACCAGGCCGGAATGCTCGAACGGAAGCAGAACGTCTTCGACGATTTCATCGCCGCCGCCGAATGGCTGATCGCCGAGGGCTGGACCATGCCGAGGCGTCTCGCGATTCAGGGCGGCTCCAATGGCGGGCTGCTCGTCGGAGCGGCCCTGACGCAACGGCCCGATCTCTTCCAGGCGGTGGTCTGTCAGGTGCCGCTGCTGGACATGATTCGCTATCACCGCTTCTTGCTGGCTCGTCTGTGGATCTTCGAGTACGGCAGCGCCGACGACCCGCTCCAGTTCCCCTGGCTGTGGGCCTATTCGCCCTATCATCGCGTCAAGGACGGCGTCGCCTATCCGGCGGTGCTGCTGGCGACGGCCGAATCCGACACCCGCGTCGATGCCCTGCATGCCCGCAAGATGACGGCTCGCTTGCAGGCGGCGACGGCGTCGGATCGGCCCATTCTACTGCGGCTGGAGACGAAAGCGGGACACGGCGCGGGCAAGCCGCGTGCCAAGGTATTGGAGGAACTGATCGATTCGTGGTCCTTCGTCTTCGCGCAACTGGGCATCGAAGGGTAGAATCGGGGACTGGAGCGACGATTCTCTCAGGGAGGAAAGATTGATGAGCAGCGCCGACATCATGCCGCGAACCCTGCCGCCGGCGGACGATCCCTTTCTCTATGGTTGGAGGGAGGACTGGGTTGCGCATCCGGACGGGAGTTCCGAGCTGATCTATACGCCGTTGGCGCTGGAAGACCTGATCCATCCCGAGGAGAACTACGTCATCGTGAATGGCTCACGGCACGAAGAGGAACGCTACTACATCTGGGGGGTGGTCCGGCATCGCCTCGCCGGTGACAAGCACGCCCTGTCGCTGAGTGATACGGGGGTGTACTGGGACGACGAGACACTGCGGCACCACGCGCCGGACATCGTCGTCTTCCACGGCATCAAGGAGCCGCGAGACGTCTGGCCGTCGTTCGATGTGGCCGAGGAGGGCGTGAAGCCCAGCCTCATCATCGAGCTGACCTCGCCTCACAACCGCAAGAACGACTTCGTCACCAAGTTCCAGCAGTATCACCAGGCAGGCGTGCTGTGGTATGTGATCGTGGATCGCATCCAGAATGAGGGACCGCCCTCTCTGATAGGCTATCGCTGGACGGAGGAGCGCTACGTCGAGTATCCAGCCGACGAGCAGGGAAGGCTCCTACTCGAACCGCTTGGCCTGAAGCTTGGCGTGCGTGACGATCGTGTCGCGCTCTTTGACGCGGTCAGCGGCGAGTTCCAGGGCGACTATCATGCCGTTCGACAGGCACTCGACCAGGAGCGAGCCGCGCGTCAGGAAGCGGAAAGCCGCGAGAAGGAAGCGGAAGATGCCCTGAAGACGTCGGAGGAAGCTCGTAAGGAAGCGGAGGAAGCGCTGAAGAAGGCAGAGGACCAAGCTCGCAAGGACGCCGAAGCTCGCAAAGCCGCCGAAGAGCGAGTCGCGCAGTTGTTACAGCAATTGCAGCAGCTTCAGGGTCAGGTTTCGTCGGACCCTCAGGCTGCTTCATGAGGAAAATCGGGGACCGCATGTGCTCGACCTTACTCTGACCGACCCGCGCCATCCGCTGCACCTTCTTCACATGGAGATGGCGCTCGAGGAAGCGCAGCTTGCCGCTAACGAGGATGAGGTACCCGTCGGAGCCGTCATCGTCTCCGTCGAGCGCGGCGTCATCGCCCGCGCTCATAACCAGCGTGAGATGCTCAAGGACCCCACCGCCCACGCAGAGATGATCGCCATCACGCAGGCCGCGCAGTCGCTGCAATCGTGGCGGCTCGAACAGACCATCCTGTACGTCACCCTCGAACCGTGCCCCATGTGTGCGGGCGCTATTGTCCAGGCTCGTATCCCGTTCGTCGTTTACGGTTGTGCCGATCCCAAGGCGGGGGCCTGCCATACTCTGTTTCAGATCACCTCCGACTCGCGCCTCAATCATCGGGCGACGATCGTCAGCGGCGTCCTCACGGATCGGTGTTCCGCCCTGCTGACCGCATTCTTCACCGCGAAACGCCAACTCGGCAAGAAGTGAACCATCGCTTCTTCCGTCCTTCTCCCTCGATTCGTCGCGGTCACTTCGCAATGGAATCGCTCCGCGTCATTCCCTGCCCCGCCTTCGCGTGATAAACTCCACAGAGGTATCCGCCCTCGCGGTCCGCCCCTGTCCCTTCACGCGAGCGATCCGATGAAGTCACTTCGCTGTCCCTGGCTGATCCTTCTTCTGGCTGCCGTCGCTCAAGCGCAGCCGGATCGCGATAACCTCTACTCGACTCCTGCGCTGCCGGCGGGGGACGTCCTCGAACGGCTCAACCTGAAGCTGGCCTGGACCGGCTCCGTGCCGACAGACGGCCGCCGCGACGGCCTGCTGAGCGTGCAGGTCGCTCCGGTTCGCAAGGACGGCAAGACGCTGATGCATCTGCTCGTCCAGACGCGCGGCGGCGTCGTCGTCGAGTTCGACGCTGAAACCGGCCAGCAGTTGTGGCGTCTTCGCGTCGGGCAGCCGAACACCGCTGCTCATGGGCTGGGGTTCAACAGCAGCGACGTCGTCGCCGTGCGTGGACCCGAGGTCTATGACATCAACAGGAAGGACGGCACGCTGCGCTGGAAGATGGGTCTCCGGGCCATCCCGGCGGCGACTCCTCTCATGGACTCCAAGCGCCTCTATCTGAACCTCAACACGGAGCGGATCGAGTCCTACGATCTGCCCCGCGCAGGGGAGGGGGGGCCGATCCTGTTCCGCTCGCATCGCACCTCGATCCCCCTGCAACTGGAGCCGGCGCAAAGCGACAAGTTTCTCTTCTATCCGAGTCCGCGCGGCTCGGTGTCGATCCTGTCCAAGGAGACAGGGGGACTCTACCTTCGCTATGAGACAGGCGATATTCTGTCGGCGGGTCCGGGAGTTCACGAGGCGGAGGCCGGCCTTTACATCGGTTCGCGCGACGCCAACGTCTACGGCTACTCGTTGATCGAGGGGGAAGCGGGCTGGCGCTTCACGACCGGGAAGCCGGTCGAACGCAAGCCGTTCGTCAACGACGACGACGTTTATGTGACGGCGGCGCAAAAGGGGTTGTTTCGTCTCAATCGTCGCGGCCTGTCGGCGACCAAGCTGGTTGACCTGCTGAAACGGCGCGGCCTTGCCACGCAGCCGCAGATCGAGGAAGT
>JBBRIK010000358.1:0-6109 GCA_038221045.1 Gemmatales bacterium | reverse complement strand
AACAGGCCACGGCCCACATCGCATTTATCATGGGCAATTGAATGAGGTCAGGCATGCCGATTGACGGAGTTTGTTGGCAGATCGTTTCGGGATTCAAGCCTTCTCCGTCTTCAACGACGACAAGAGTTTCTTGATCGCCCCAAAATCCACCGGCTTGACAAGGTGGAGATCGAAGCCCGCTTCGTACGACCGCCGCTTGTCCTCCTCTTGTCCCCAGCCTGTCATGGCCACAAGGGTGGCGTTCCTGCCCCACGGTTGAGCTCGAATGCGGCGGCACACTTCGTAGCCATTCAGCTCCGGCATCCCGATGTCGAGCAAGACGACTTCGGGCTGGAACGCTTCTGCCGCGTCTACCGCCTGCAAGCCGTCGTTTGCAGTCCTCACGTCATTCCCGTACAATTCAAGCAGGCGCCCCAGCGACCGGGCCGAATCGACATTATCGTCGGCGACGAGAACACGGCGACGGCGAATCGAGCCATCGGGCTTCGCAATGATGGGTGGCTCGACTTTCTGCGCCCCTGATGACACAACCGGGAGATGCGCGATGAATTCGCTGCCCCTCCCCTCGCCTTCGCTGCGGGCCTCGATGGTTCCGCCGTGCATTTCGACCAATCCCTTGACCAGTGAAAGCCCGATCCCCAATCCACCTGTCGTCTTCTCCAGTGTGCGGTCCACCTGGGTGAACATCTCAAACACCTTGCCGACCATGTTGGGCGGAATCCCGATCCCGTCGTCTGCGACCACCACAACCGCCATGCCCTCCTCAAGACGAACGGTCAACCGGATGTGCCCGCCACGGTGGGTGTATTTGGCCGAGTTGTTCAGCAGGTTGGACACGACCTGGGCGAGCCGGGTGGCGTCGCCATCCACGACAATCGGTTCGGCCGGCAGGACAACGGTCAGTTCGTGCCCTGCCTGCTCGATGGCGGGACGGGATGTCTCAATGGCAGAGTCGATGATGGCCCTGAGCTCGACCCTCTCTTTGCGGAGTGCCAGCTTGCCGCTGGTGACGCGGCTCACATCGAGCAGGTCGTCCACCAGCCGGACCAGTTGCGTCAGTTGCCGCTCCATCATGGCGCGCGCCTCATCGATAGTCCCGCTCACCCCTGCCAGCTGCATGATCTGGAGACCATTACGGATCGGTGCCAGCGGGTTGCGGAGTTCGTGAGCGAGAGTCGCCAGAAATTCGTCCTTCCGCCGGGCAGCCTCGGACAATTCCGACGCCAACCGCCTCAGGTCCGCCTCGGTCCGCTTGCGTTCGCGAATGTCCCGGGCCGACCCCACGACCTGGACCACCGCTCCTGCCTCGTCAAACACCGGGGCCATGGCGTACTCGTAATGACCGGTTTCCCCGGCCCGGTCGGTGAAAGGTGTCTCATTCCGCACTTCCCGTCCTGTCTCCGCCACCCGCCGGATGTCGCCAAGCAGTTGAGCCTCTACTTCCGGCGGGTAACCGAGTTCAGCCATGCTTCGCCCGCTGGCTTCTCCGGCAGTCCGGCCCCACAAGGCGAGAAGGGACCGGTTGGCGTAAACGAAGCGTCCGTCGAGGCCGAAGATGAAATTGAAATCCGCCGTATTCGACAGAGCGGTATCGAACAGCGTCCGCTCCCGCTCAGCCTCGGAAGCCAGCCGGGCAACTTCCCGCTCGGCGCGGACCCGCTCGACCATCCCCCAGGTCCGCTCGGCGGTTTCCTCAATCAAGGCCACCTCCTGCCGGGTCCAGTTGCGCCGGTCAGAGTCATGGACGGTCATCCCGGCCACGAACCGACCGGCTTTGACCAGCGGCACGTCTACATGGCCCCGTACCCCGATGGCTGCGAAGGCTGCCCGCTCGTCGTCCGACCGGTCCGGCTCGGTGGTGGCGTCCGCCTCGATGACCGTGCAGCCCTCGAGCAAGGCGGCCAGCAGGGTCGGACCGAAAGACGCCACCGGGTAGCGGCCGGCTAGCGGCCGGAGGCCTGCGATGTAATCCCGCTCGATGACGTACTCGTCGTCCCGGATCTCGAAATAGACCACCCGGTTCGCCCCCAGGTGCTCGCCCAGCACCCGGCTGGCTTCAGCCTGCACGTCAGTCGGGTTGGAAAGGGGGCGCAAGGTGTCGGTTAGCCGCACTAGGAACGCCTGTCGTTGCTCGGCCTGCTTCTGGTCGCTTACGTCAAGCGTCACCCCGTCGAACCGGATAGGAGTGCCGTCGGTGGCGTAAAACGTCCGGCCAATGGCCCGCACCCAGGTTAAGGCCCCGGTCCCCGGGTCCATTGTGCGGTAGTCCACGTTGTAGGACGTTCGGCCCTCAATGCTCCGTTCGATCGCCTGGCGGGTCGGCTCCCGGTCGTCGGGGTGGATGCGGTCGTAAAACGTCTGGATCGTGACCACGGCGTCAGGCGGCAGGTGGAAGTGGGCCTTCACCAGGTCGTCCCACTGCAGCACGTCGAACGGCAGGTCGCAGTACCAGAACCCGACGCCGCTGCTGCGGCGGACAAACGCCGAGCGCTCCTCGCTCTCCCGCAAATGCCGCTCCGTCTCCTTCCGCTCGGTCACGTCACGGGTGGTGCCGGCGACCGCCTCGACCTCGCCATCGGCCCCGATGACAGGCACGAAGATGTAATCGTAATGCCGCAGTCCACTGGTCCCGTTGAACGGCACTTCGCCACGAATTGGCTGCCGTGTGGCCCGCACCTGGTCGATCTCACGGTCGTGCATCTCCGCATGCCACGGCTCGTATCCGATCTCCAGGAACGTCTTGCCAATCGCCCCCTCATACCCGCGACCCCACATTTTGATGAGGGCGTCGTTGGCGTACACCACCTTGTGGTCGAGGCTGAACACATACACGAAGTCCGGCGTGTTGGTCAGCACCGTCTCGTACAGCCGCCGCTGCCGCTCGGATTCGGCGGCGAGGCGGGCGATCTCCTGCTCGGCCCGCTTCCTGTCGGAAATGTCGATGATCAGTGACATGCCTTCATGAGGCGAGTCGTCGAACCGCGTGCCTGCGATGATCAGGGGCGCCCGCGAGCCGTCCTTGCGGAAGTACTCCTTCTCGTAAGGGGCGGCGCGCCCGTCCGCCCGGATGGTGTGGATGCCGTCCTCATTACGCGGCGTCCATTCGGCGGGCGTCATGTCGCGGAAGTTCAGCCGGCCCGCAGCCACGTCCTCGCGGGTGTAGCCGGTCATCTGCAGGAACGTTTCGTTTGCATCCAAAATCAGGCTGCGGTCCAGGTCCCACTGGATCATTCCCACCACGTTCGACTCGAATACCCGGCGCAGCCGCGCCTCGCTGCGCTCCAGCGCCACCCGGGAGACTTTCTGCTCGGTGATGTCGCGGATGAACGTGGTCAGTCCTCCGTCATCCGTCGGATACCCCTTCAGGGAATACCACCGGCCAAACGGTTCGTAATAGTTTTCGAACTCGATCGTCACCCGCTCCGCCACCGCCCGCCGAAATTCGGTTTCAAATCCTGTCCCCACCAGCGCCGGGAAGACCTCCCAGATGATCCGGCCGAGCATTTCTGAACGGGTGAGCCTGTTGATCCGTTCGGCCTCTGCGTTCACATACACGATCCGCCAGTCGCGGTCATATCGCATGAAACCGTCCGTTACGCTTTCGAGGGTCGTGGCGATCTGCTCCTGCACCGCGCGCTGTTTGGCTTCAGCACGGTGCCGTTCGCTGATGTCCCGGAACACCAGCACGCAGCCCACCACCTCGCCCGCCTCGGACCGGATCGGGGCGGCACTGTCGTCAATCGGCCGTTCGGTGCCGTCTTTGGCGATGAGGATGGTGTGATTCGCCAGCCCCACGATCACCCCGTCCTTCAATGCCCGCAACCCTGGGTTCTCCACCTCCAGCCGGGTGGCCTCATTGACGATGCGGAACACCTGCGTCAGCGGCACTCCTGCCGCCTCGGCGTTGGTCCACCCCGTCAGCCCCTCGGCAACGGCGTTCATGGAGGTGATCCGTCCGTCCGCGTCTGTGGTGATCACCCCGTCTCCGATACTGGCGAGCGTGGTCCGCATCCGTTCGGCCTGCTGGCGCGCCGCCTCCTCCCCCAGCCGGAAACGCTGTTGGGCACGGCGAAGGGATTCACCGGAGACTATGATGATGGAGGTGGCGACCAGGTACAATAACAAGCCGACAAGGTTGCCGGGGCCGCCCAGGTCGAATCCTCCTCCGCAGGGCGGAATAAACAGATAAGCACATGCCAGGTAGCCGAGAATGGCAACCAGCCCCCCCGGACGATAGCCGCCGATCCACACCGCGACGCCGACGGCCGCGAACAAGGTGATCAGCGGAAATGTATTCCCCAACACCGGGATCAGCAGCCAGCGAAGAAGCACCGTCGCAACAAGAACTGCGAGTGACACGCCATAAGCGAGAGCAGAGATCGGGGCAGAACGATTCATCAGTGCGCTTTGCGCGACATAAGGCATCCAAAAAATGGCAGGGCTAAAGACTCCAATCTTTGCCGAACGTCAAGAGCGTAGACATTTCTGCCGAATTGTCAGCACCTTTATATGCACCAAATCCATCGACCCATCTCTGGGTGGGTGAAAGATGTGGAGTCGGCAGGCGGCAAGCTTGAGCTGCGCAGCGGCAAGGGCCCCTTTTCCACTTCATCACGAAACCCACGTCATGGCCTTGAAGATGACCTATGCACACATCGTCATGGATTTGCCATCATCTCCTTGAGTTTTTCCGCTTCTGCTGCGGGCATGGTCTTCAAAAGAGGCTTCAGTGTCTCGTTGCCAACCATCTTCCCATCCCGCATGTAAAGCCAATCGGAGATGTCGGCGTCAGGAATCTCAATCCGGTCTCCGAGCTTCACGGCCGCCACGATGTTCGGGTCGTTGCTAATCGTGCCCATTTTCTTGCCGTCTCGTCGCTCAATGTCAGTGGCCCAGAAATGCTCAGTGCCGTTCTTATCGGTGATCTTCACCTTCAAGGAGAAATCGACCTCTCCCCGCTCTCTCTTGTCGAAGATCTGCCAAAACTGGGGCAGTGTTTCGCGGGCCTTGGCAATGGCAGCAATCATCTCAGGGTCGTCTGCCTCGACATTGACGACCTTGTCTCGCTTGGAGCACGCAGTCAGCAGCGAGAAAAGAACTGCGATTAGTGCGACAACTTTTATTGGGGTGCGATTCATAGAATAGACGGTTTCAAGGCCGAACGACCCGGATCAGGCGACGCCGAGTGGGAAGTGTAGAAGACACGACAAGCTGATCATTTTCGCTGGTGGATGGTTACCGCATTTCGCAGCGTTGACCGCGCCAGTGGAATTGCGGGAGCCTGCCGCAGTTGGCTCCGGCGACTTGTTAGGCGGCTGGTCAATCATAATCACTTCCGGGCCCCTATCAAAAGCACTCCAGAGTGGCTGCGGTGGCCTCTCTGTGAGAACCACAACCTTGTCACCCTTGGCTTGCAAATAGTCAAGAATACGCTCAACAAACTGCTTCTGGTCATCGGACGAAAGCTGCACCTCATGAAACTGTGCGTTCGTGCATTCATAAGCATGGAATATCCGGCAACTATCGTCTCGGCACCAAGACATGTTAAAATTCAGGGTGCGCTCGCCCTCGCGATAGACAAGCCCTTCGCCTCATGCGACAACCTCCACTGAAAAATTATTTTTCATGTGATACGCGAAGCCGCCCAACACCTCAGATCAGGCGACGGCGAGCGGGAAGCCCCGATGACACGACAGATGCCACACCAGCCGTTGCCTGCATCCGTTTTGTTCTGCCACGTCGTCATGGATTTGCCATCCTCTTCTTGAGTTTCCCCGACTCTGCTGCGGGCATGGTCTTCAAAACCAATGAGGCTCCGCCAGATTCAGTCAAGTTGTCGGGCGGCGTCCATCTGAAAGCTCCATGCCTCAGCCACCGGCACATCCCGGTGAACTGCCGGTGGAAGGGTGCGCTCAGCAGTCCACAGGGGCGGGTAGAAAAAGAGGCATCTGTCTGGAGCAAGGTTCGATATGACCGCGCCACAGTCAGGCCATGAAACGTCATCATAAAACCCTCTGAAGTCAGTGCAGGCCCAGACGAGAAACTCAGAATAGCTGATGTCCAGCGGCTGCCACTTCAGAGTCGCAGGTGCAAAGTAGCACAGGCTTCC
>JBBRIK010000357.1:0-6113 GCA_038221045.1 Gemmatales bacterium | reverse complement strand
ATAGCGATAACGTCGGTTCCGTGGCGTTGAGCGGGGACGGCAATCGCGTCCTCACCGGGTCATGGGACAAGACTGCGATCCTGTGGGATGCTGATACCGGCAAGCCCCTGCAGACCTTCAAGCGGAACACGAACTGGGCCGAGTCGGTGGCGTTGAGCGGGGATGGCAAGCGCGTCCTCACCGGGTCTGGGGACGCGACTGCGATCCTGTGGGACGCGGACAGCGGCAAGCCTCTCCAGACCTTCAAGGGCCATCTCCACCGGGTCTGGTCCGTGGCGTTGAGCAGAGACGGCAAGCGCGCCCTCACTGGGTCAGACGACAAGACGGCGATTTTGTGGGACGCGGACAGCGGCAAGCCCCTCCTGACCTTCAAGGAGCATACCCGGTCCGTCTTGTCCGTGGCATTGAGCGGGGACGGCAAGCGCGCCCTTACCGGGACCTGGGACAAGACCGCGATCCTGTGGGACACCGACAGCGGCAAGCCCCTCCAGACCTTGAAGGGACATACCAACTCGATCAGGTCGGCGGCGTTAAGCGTGGACGGCAGGCGCGCCCTCACCGGGTCCCATGACAGGACCGCTATCCTGTGGGACGCGGACAGCGGCAAGTCCCTCCAGACCTTTACAGGGTACACCAGTTCCGTCCTGGCCGTGGCGTTGAGCGTGGACGGCAAGCGCGTCCTCACCGGGTCTGGAGACAAGACCGCGATCCTGTGGGATGCTGACGCCGGCACGCCTGTCCAGACTTTTAAGAGGCATACCAGTTCCATCGTGGCCGTGGCGTTGAGTGCGGACGGCAAGCGCGTCCTCACCGGCTCAGACGACGATACCGCGATCCTGTGGGACGCCGACTCCGGCAAGCCCCTCCGGACTTTTCGGGGGGAAAACGACCGGGTCTGGTCCGTGGCGTTGAGCGCGGACGGCAAGCGAGTCCTCACCAGGTGCAGGTACAACAGTACGATCCTGACCAGGTCAGAGGAGAAGACCGCGATCCTGTGGGACGCTGGCACCGGCAAGCCCCTCCAGACCTTCAAGGGGGATACCACTTCCGTCCTGGGCGTGGCGTTGAGTGCGGACGGCAAGCGCGTCCTCACCGGATTGGAGGACAAGACCTCTATCCTGTGGGACGCGGACAGCGGCAAGGCCCTGCAGACCTTTCTGGGGCATACCAGTTGGGTTTGGTGCGTGGCATTGAACGCGGATGGCAAGCGCATCCTCACCGGATCAGATGACAGGACCGCAATCCTGTGGGACGCGGACACCGGCAAGCCCCTCCAGACCTTCAAGGGACATACCGCCGCGGTCAGGTCCGTGGCGTTGAGCAGAGACGGCCAGCGCGTCCTCACCGGGTCAGACGACAATACCTCCATCCTGTGGGACGCTGATACCGGCAAGCCTCTCCAGACCTTCAAGGATCACAATGCATCGATCTTCAGTGGTCAATTTGATCCCAAAGGTGCGGTCGTGGTTTCCGGGTCGAACGATGGGGCAATGCGGATCTTGAAGCCGGGGCGCGAGGAGCCGGTCTTCTCCTTCCTGTCCGCGGGTGACGACTGGCTGTTCTGGACCCCGGAAGGTTACTACACCTGCTCGCCCAACGGCGAGAACCTCATCGCCTGGAAGATCAAGGACGACTCGCCGCGAGGCTACCGCATCGTCGGACCCGAGCAGTTCCGCAAGCAGTTCTTCCGCCCTGACCTGTTCCATCACCTCCGCCGCGAACTGGACCTGACCAAGGCCCTCGCCCTTGCCGACAAGGAGAGCGGACGCACGCCGACGAGACCCTCGACCATCGAGGAGGCACAGCCACCCTATGTGATCATCGCCAAGCCGCTGAAGTCCGGGGAAATCATCAAGACCGAAGAATGCGAGATCGTGGTCAAGGCGAAACCCGCAGGAGATAATTACGTCGCCTCCCTGCAACTCCTGATCGACGGCCGGCCCCACGAGGGCGGACGCGCCAAGTTCACCATCCGCGAGCCAAAGGCCGGCGAAGCGACCGCCAAATGGAAGGCGAACCTGCCGCCGGGGAAAAGCCGCATCCAGGTCGTCGCCGAGAGCGTCAAGGGCAGTACCAGCCAGTCGGAAGAGATCGAGATCATCCGCGAGGACGATCGGGAAACCCTCCCCAAACTGCTGCTGCTGGGCGTCGGCATCAGCGAGTATGAGAACGTCGATCGCAAGGGGGTCGAATACACTGCCGACGACGCAAATCGGTTCATCGAGGCCCAGGCCAGGCACGGCAAAACGTTGTACGCGGACATGGACAAGATCTCCCTGACTGACGGCAAGGCTCGAAAGGCTGATATCCTCGACGCCTTCGAGGATCTGAGCAAGAAAGCGCGGGCAGTGAAGAGCTCCGTTACGATGATCTTCCTCGCCGGGCACGGTAAGGTGAACGACCAGGGCGACTTCTATTTCCTGGCCGTCGATTCCGATCCCAGCAAGTTGCGGGCGACCGCCATCAGCGGCGCGGAACTGAAAGACGCCCTGAAGAACATCCCCGGGAAGGTGATCGTCTTCCTGGACGCGTGCCATTCCGGCGCCTTCGCGGGGGACGCATACCGCAACACCGGGCTGACGGAGGACCTGTTCCGCGAGCTGACTTCCCCCGAATGCGGCGTGGTGGTGATCTGCTCCTCCCGCGGCAAGGAGGTTTCGCGGCAGAGCAACGCGAAGAAATGCGGCCTGTTCACACTCGCAGTGGTGGAGGGCCTATCAGGCCAGGCAGAAAGGCACACGAACGGGGCCATTTACCTGCCGGACCTGTTCGCCTACGTCAGCCGGCGCGTGAAGGAACTGAGCGAGGACCAGCAGCACCCGTACTCAAGCGAGCTGAAAAAGTTTGGCGACCTGCCGCTGACGAAACCTTAGGTTCCGCGAGTGGAGCGGCATCACCTTTCCTCGCTTGCGCTTCGGGCTGGTGTTGCCGTTACTGCACGCGGACAGGCTTGCCGATCTTCAGCAGGCGGGCGAGTTCCTGGTACGGCGAGAAGAAATGGCGGTCGGACTCCCACCATTCGCGGCGGATGCGCTCTCCCTTTCTCAGGGTCGGCCACGGCGCCGACCACACCCTGTCGGACTCCCACCATTCGCGGCGGATGCGCTCTCCCCGCAGCAACGGGGCGAGGCAGAACTCCTGTTGCAGGCTCTCCTGGCGGCGGAGAAGATCGACCAGCACCTTTTCGTCTCCCAGGCCCAGTTCGCGAGCACAGGCGGCGAGATCCAGCGTCTGAGCGCTGTATTGCCGCCCCACGGTGCGGACCGTTTCGGGCAACTCGTCAGACGACTTGCGCGACAAACCCTTCGGCCCGGCCAGCGCTGGACGATTAAGTGCGGCCACGAACCAGTCCGCCCGCACCACCGGGATGGTCTCCTGCGTTAACTGTTCCACCTGCAACTGAAGCTGCGCCAGCGCATCATCGCCCACAGGCCCTAGGCCATAGCGGTAGTGAGAAACAACCTGATGCCAGTCCGTCGCGGCAGCCCAGCCGAACTGCTCCAGGTCGATGCGAGCGATGAGCTGTTCGGCATCGATGAACTCGAGGTGCGCCGGCCGCCCCTGCGCGAGCAGGTCCACCAGGTCGCGCACAGCGCGGCGTTCCGCTTCCAACTGGTCCTCAGTGCAAGCCGGTTCGTTGTGCCGATGCATCAGAGTCAGGTAACGAAGCCGGGAGCGTGCCTCCACGTCGCGCCGTTTCAGGTCCTCCACGATACGCTGATAGGCGACCGCATCCGCGATCACCGTCCGGGATTTCGCAGCCGCTGCGTTCGCTCCTCCTCTCGTGAGTGGTCTGACTTCAGGACTGGAGCCGATCCATTGGGTCAGCCATCCCTTGAACTCTTCCACCAGTGCCAGCAGCAGCGCCGCCAGCACCGGGCAGACAACGATCTTCCAGAAATGGCGAGACCACCAGCCGCACGAAGTCCTCTCTGTCATGTCGTTTCCTCGATGTTGGCCCGCTGCCCAACCTGGATACCGCACCCGGCAAGGAGACAACTGCTGATGCGGCCACCCGGGGATTTCTACTTGTCCGAGAGACTGAACGCGAGTAGCGGCGAAAGCGGACGGCAAAAATCGGTGCGGAGCATAAGAAATTATCCGAGGAACCGGGCTTTCCCCCTTACAGGACAAGGACTTAAGTGCGTTCTCGGATAGTTTCTAAGGGGCAGGAAGAGAATCCGCTTCTCGCCTGGCTCGAACGAAATCTGGAGACCTGCGGAAGACGAGGGGTGTGACCTGCTCTACGCCATCCGGAATATGAGTGACGCGCGACGGCCCAGCAGGAGCGGCAGTGTCGGGCTCAATGGAGGGCTCTGAGGCGAGAAGTACCTCCATCCGGCGGCGGATGCGCGCGGTGACCGGCTCCTCGGCCGAGCCACGGCGTTTGCCGATGCGCTCCGGTGCGGCATCAATGGTGTGCGCGGCCTTGAGGGCCTTGATCTGTTCGGCGAGTTCCGGAACTGTCGGCAACGGCTCAGTGTTCGGTTCCGGAGCCGCGCCGGAAAGGCCGGCCTTGAGCTGGTCACGAAGGGCGGTTAGCTGGGACAGGTAGGACTCATGAAGGAAGGGCACGCCGAGGCGCGTTTGGTAATCGCGAAGTTGCGCCTGTGCGATCGCAAGCTCTTGCTGGACGCGGGCGCATTCCGGGCCGTAGTCGTTGGCCAGTCGCTCGGCAGCGTTCAGGATGGCCCGCGGTCCGTGGTGTTCTCTCGAGAGCATGGACTGGCGCGTGGTTGCCCCTTCGAGATAAACGTCGGGCCCAAATTGCGGCTGAAGCCCCAGACCAAAGCGCAGGCCACGATACACGCCCAGGCAGACACGGTGCATCTCGCGAACCCACTGCGGCAAGGAATTCAGGCGCCGGCAGAGGATATCGAGGGCGTCCGCGCGGGTGGCGGTACACTCGCCGATTGTCACGGGGTCAGCGGCATGAGCCGTGACAGTCGCCATGTCGGCCATGATGTCGGCAAGGCGACTGGATAGCCGGTCGATGGTCTCGGGCAACTCGCGCAGGCTGCGCCGGGCGAGGTACTGTTCGTCTGCGTGATTCTTCTTGAGAACGGTGAGCCGCTGCAGCTCGGCATCCGCCTCGGCGAGGGTGAGGACGGCGGGGTTACCCGATGCAATCGCCTTCACCTCCGCGTAGGACAGTTCCTGGCCGCCGATGTCCTCAGCCCTTCGGAGGGCGTTGTTTCCCGAGATGACCTGGGAAATAAACCGTGCCTTGGTTTCGAGCGCCTGCCACATGTAGGCGTCGAATGACCCTTCGGTGACGTAGCGATAGATGGACACCTGCTCGTTCTCGTTGCCCTGACGCCGGATGCGGCCCTCGCGCTGTTCGACCTCCGCCGGCTTCCAGGGGGGATCGAGGTGATGCAGGGCCACCAGGCGTTTCTGGACATTGGTGCCGGTGCCCATCTTCTGCGTGCTGCCGATGAGCACCCTGACGGAGCCGCTGCGGACCTTCTCGAAGAGCGCCTGTTTCTTGGCGTCAGAGTCGGCGTCACCCACGACGGTAATCTGTGCGCGGGGGACACCGCGGGCGACCAGCTTCTGGATGATGTCGTCGTAGGCCGAGTAGCCCCAGGGCGTCGGATGAACCCCGATATCGCAGAAGAGCATCTGCGTGCCGCGGGTCGCTGCGGTTCGGCTCCAGATGGCGACCACGTTCTCCACCAGCGCATGGACCTTCGATCCAGGAAAGTCGGGCGCCGTCGCGGATAGCATCCGGGCATCAATGGCGAGCTTCCGTCCGTCGGTGGTGATGTTCAGCGCGTTGTCTTCCCTCGGGTCCACCTTCTGCGACCGCAGCCGCTCGTAGCGTTTCACCAGTGTCTGCTGAAGGGCGTGCTGCTCCTCCGACATCGGGCAGGCAACGACCATCGGCTTGCCGCTTTCCAGGCGGGGCTGTGGCAGGTCGAGCGTCTCGGCTGTCTGCACGTCGGCAAAGGCCCCGAACATCTGCTGGAGTTCGGGCAGGTTGGTGAAGCGGGCGAAGCGGCTGCGGGGCCGCAGCGATGCGCCATCCGGCGAGATTTCCATCGTGTCGATCACCTCGCCAAACGTGGCCGCCCAGGCGTCGAAATGTTCCAGGCCGCGGCTCCGCAGGC
>JBBRIK010000356.1:0-6125 GCA_038221045.1 Gemmatales bacterium | reverse complement strand
CCCAAAAGTGGTTGTCACCCGACGGTTTCAGAACGTGGGATGAACCGAGGGAACCGCTTCGAGGATTCGATGAGCAAATGGCACTGTCGCTGGCCATAGTTGGCAAGATTCCGCTTATCGCGGAGTTGATGACGCGGCGAGTGGTCGCCAGCGGCGGTCGGCCCGCGCTCGAACGGACGGTGAACGAACTGGCCCGCACCAATGAGATCGGCCAGAAGTCTATCCTGCGCGGCATTCAGCAAGCGCTGGCGGGCCGGCGGCAAGTCCGGATGCCGGGCAGGTGGACGGCGGCTCTCGAAAAGATCAGTGCCAGCAAGGATGCCGAGGTGCGAACGCTCGCTCGCAGCCTGTCTGTCGTCTTCGGCGACGCGGCGACGCTCAAGAACCTGCGGCAACTGCTGGCCGAGGGGAAGGGGACTGTCGAGCAGCGGAAGGAATACGTCTCGACCCTGCTGGCGGCGCGTGACGCGGAACTTCTGCCGATCCTGCACCGGCTCGTGAAGGATCCCGAGTTGCGCCGCGAGGTTCTGCGCGGCCTCGCCATCTACGACGACCCGAAGACGCCGGAGATCATCCTCTCCATCTACTCGTCCCTGACGTACCTGGAGAAGCGCGACGCCCTGGGAACGCTGACCTCGCGCACGGCCTATGCGAAGGCATTGCTGGCCGCGATCGGCGCGAAGAAGGTGCCGGCGACCGACCTGACGGCAGATCTCGTCAGACAGTTGCGCAACCTCAAGGACGACGACGTCAACAAGCAGATCGCCGCCGTCTGGGGCGTGGTCCGCGAGTCGCCGGCGGAGACGGCGAAGCAGATCGTTCGCTACAAGCAACTGGTGACAGGCAGGCCGATCCCCGAAACCGAACTGTCAACGGGACGGGCCGTCTTCGCGAAGGTGTGCCAGCAGTGTCACACGCTCTTCGACGCCGGCGGCAAGGTGGGGCCGGAACTGACCGGCTCGAATCGGCGCGACCTCGATTATCTGCTCTCGAACATCATCGACCCGTCTGCGGTGATGGCGAAGGAGTATATCCCGAGCGTGATCTTCACCAAGGCCGGCCGCACCGTGACCGGCATCGTCAAGGAGCAAACGGGCAATGCTCTGACCATCGTGACGGCGACCGAGACGGTTGTGATCCCGCGCGACGAGGTGGAGAGCAACACGCCCGGCGACAAGTCGATGATGCCGGACGATCTGCTCAAGCCACTCAAGGACGACGAGGTCCGCGCCCTGGTGGCCTATCTGGGCAGCCCGCGTCAGGTGCCGCTGCCGGCGACGGCGGACAACGCGAGGACCATCTTCAACGGCAAGGACCTGAGCGGCTGGCATGCCAACAGCAAGCTCTGGAGCGTCGAGAAGGGCGAGATTGTCGGCAAGAGTCCCGGCATCAAGAAGAATGAGTTCCTGATCGGCGAGTTGCTGGCCGGCGATTTCAAACTGACGCTCGAGATGAAGCTGACGCCGAACAGCGAGAACAGTGGCGTCCAGTTCCGCAGCGAGGAGTTGCCGGGCGGCGAGGTCAAGGGCTATCAGGCAGACGCCGGGGCCGGCTGGTGGGGCAAGCTCTACGAGGAGCATGGACGCGGTTTGCTGACCAAAGAGGGCGGCGAGAAGCATGTGAAGGCGAACGACTGGAATGCTTACGAGATCGTCGCCGAGGGAAGCAAGATCAGGACGTTCATCAATGGCCAACTGTGCGTCGATATCGACGACCCGATGGGAGCGAAGAAGGGAATCTTCGCGCTACAGATCCATTCGGGAGGGCCGATGGAGGTTCGCTTCCGCAACCTGAAGCTCGAAGTGAAGTGATCGGGGCGGTTCGCCGCTTGCGGCTTTGCAGAAACCTCTGCAAAGCCGCAAGCGGCGAAGAAGGACAGCCCTACAATAAGTGTATCGCCACCTGGTTCGCCTTCGATACCCACCTGGCAAGGATTCGTGATGTCCCCTGGCTCTCGACCGACTACTCTCCAACAACTACGATCCAGTGGCTGGCAGTCTCGCACGGTCAAGCAGGAGGTCCGCGCCAACTTCCTGCGCATGCTGCAAGCCGGCGAGGAACTGTTTCCCGGCATCGTCGGCTACGACACGACCGTCATTCCCGAGATCAATCTCGCCCTGCTCGCCGCCCATGACATGCTCTTTCTCGGCGAGAAAGGCCAGGCCAAGAGCCGGCTGATGCGCGGACTCGTTCGTTTCCTCGACGACGTCATTCCCTATCTCGATCATCCGGGATTGGCCGTCCACGAGGACCCCTTCAAGCCCATCACGACCCTCGGAAAACGCCTCGTCGCCGAGACGCCGGAGGACCAACTTGGCATCGCCTGGTGGCCGCGCAAGCAGCGTTATGCCGAGCGCCTCGCTCCGGGGACGAAGTTCGCCGACGTCATCGGCGAGATCGATCCCGCCAAGCTCGCCGCCGGCGCTTCGCTCTCGGCGGAAGAGGCCCTCCACTTCGGTCTGATTCCGCGCATGCATCGCGGCATCTTTGCCATGAACGAGATCCCGGAACTCGACGAACTGGTCCAGGTCGGCCTGTTCAATATCCTCGAAGAGCGCGACGTCCAGATTCGCGGCTATCCGGTGCAGTTCGACATCGACGTGCTGATCCTCTTCTCGGCCAACCCGGCCACGTTCAACCGCTCGGGCAAGGTGATTCCGCAGTTGAAGGACCGTATCGGCTCGATGATCCAGACGCACTATCCGCTCGATCGCTCGACCGGCATCGACATCATGGAGCAGGAGTCGGCCATCGAACTCGGCGGCGACTTCCCGGTCGTGGTGCCGTATTTCATGAAGGAGATCATCGAGCAGGTCAGCATGTCGGCGCGCAAGTCGAAATACGTCGATCAACAGTCCGGCGTCAGCGCGCGCTTTTCGATCGCGAACTATCGGACGATGGTTGCTTCCGCCCGGCATCGCGGCGTCCGCTTGAACGAACGGCCTGCCGTGCCGCGCATCAGCGACCTGGGCCATCTGCACGCATCCTCGCTGGGCAAGTTGGAACTGGACATGATGGGCAGCCAGCAGATGTCGGAGCGACAGGTGCTAGACGCCATCATCGCCGAGGCGATTCGGACGGTGTTCGCGGAGTATGTCGATAAGCACGGCTTGAACGAGATCGTCGAGGTGTTCGGCAAGGGCGTGAAGATCGAGGTGGGCGATACGCTGCCGTCGTCGCACTATGCCGAGCGGATCAAACGCGTGCCGAAGGCGTGGGAGAAGGCGTTCGAGGTCAATCCGAGCGAGAGTGAGGCGGTGCGTGCGTCGTGCGTCGAGTTCGTCCTCGCCGGCCTCTATGCGACGGAGCGCATCTCACGGTCTCAGCGACACGGACGAATCACCTACGAGATCAAGTGATTCCCTTCTTGCCGCTTGCGGCTTGGCGGTCTTTTGCAAAGCCGCAAGCGGTGGGAAGGGCTTCCTCCCACGGCGATAGAACTCGTACTGCTCCTCTTCCGTCGGTGCCTTGAACGTCGGCGTCCGGCTCTCTTGCTGAGGCAACTGTGGGTCTTCTCCGCGCATCAGTTTCTCGATCACCTCATGCCACAACTCCAGACGGTTGAAGAACGACAGAAGCCGTAGACGATGGTGATTGAAGCCACGCGGAATCTTCCATTTCCTCTGCGCGCATACCGGCCCCTCATCGACCTTGGCCGCCATCCAGTGAATGGTGACGCCGGTCTCGCGCTCGCCGGCGGCGAGTTGCCAGAACTCCGTCCCGCCGCCGCGATACTCCGGCAACAGCGAGGAATGGGCATTCAGGAAGCCACGTCCAGCCGTCGCCAGCAAGCGGGCCGACAGGATCCGCGTCCCCAGGCCGAGGACGACGTCGGGCCTGTCTTCAGAGAGAGCGGCAATGGTTTCATCGCTGTTGAGGCTGGGCGTCTCAATCAGCGGGATGCCGTATTCCTTTGCCACGTCCGGCAGTTTGCGCAGCAGCGGGCGGGTCGATGTTCGCGGCGGCATCGGGAAGCCGCACATCCAGGGCAACAAGCGCGGAGAGACCCTCTCCAGGGCGTAAAGGAAGCTCATTTCTGAGGCACCGAACAGCTTGTGGATCGCCTTGAATACATAATGACGCGGCATCGAGCAGGTGAGTCCGAGATGCTGGCGGAAGGTGGGCCAGTCGCTGTACCAGCGCGGTTTTGGCGGCGCGGGCGCGGCCTTCTTGCGGCTGAAGGCGCGCATCGTGTCGAAGTAGATCTTGTCGATGTGCAGGCCGGCCGACTCGATCAGGTAGGCGACGGTCGTGCCGCTCTCGATGGTCGAACCCGTCACAACGCTGAAGCGCAACGACTTCATGGTTCAGGCGGCCTCCTCATGGCGCGGCAAACGGAGGTCGGCGAAGTGCTGCCCGACTTCTTCCAGGGTCGCTCCGATGGCGCCCATGTCAAGCGCGTCCTCGACCAGATCGAAGCAGCGCTGACGGAACTGCGCCACGAGTTCCTCGGTCGGAAAATAGCGATTGATGCCGGTCTCCGACGAGTGAATCATCGCCACCCAGACTTGCACTCCGTCGCGCTTCAACTGGTGGAGACAGGCTTGCATCTGTCGCCGGCTCATGGTCGTCGGCCGCAGCCAGAGGACGCCGGCAGGCAATCCCATGAAGCGACGCAAGCGCCGGCCCACCTTGGCCGTGAAACTCTCCGACAGGGCATGACCGCGTCCCGGATGGAAGCTTGCCCCCACAGGCAACTCAAGAACGTCGCCGTCGTCGCATGGCTCAAGCGAGTCATCGGCGAGGTAGTGCGGCTGGCGCGGGGCCTCACGGAAGTCCGGCCCGGACAGCAGCGGGAAGGACGGCTCGACCCAGCTACGACCGGGCGTCATGGTCGAGTCGATACGGATGCCGCAGTTGCGAAGAGAGCGAACCGAACTGCCGTTGAGCGACCAACGCCCGCCTCGATACGACACCGGACGAACGCCCAGTTCGCGTTCGAGGACGGTGCAGGTGTGTTCGAGCATCTGCTCCTCGACGGCCTGTCCCAGTTGATGGGCGCAGGCGTGGATGGCAGGCCGTCCCAGGTCGGGGACGGGGAAAGGCCAGCGGCGCGTCCAGGTATGGAAGTGAGCGCCGACTTCGGCGCGGCCAGTGTCGAGGATCTGTTCCAGGATGCGAGCGCATTTGCGATCTTCGGCCACCTCGCTGGTCGTCAGGTACGTCGGCCTGGCGCCGCGGACCATCAGTTCGCGATGGAACTCGGACAGCCGGGCGAAGTGGCTGAAGCCGAGGGTCGGCCTGCTCTCCCAGAGGTTGTCTGGTTCAGTGTCGAGCGTGAAGCAGAAAAAGGGAGAATTCGGCGCGGAAGGCATTCGTCATGCTCCTTCCCTGGAGACATTGGCCCATCCTGAAGGGTCGCCTGTGAATACCATCTTGCTTCTTGCCGCTTAGCGGATGAAGAACGCTAAGCCGCAAGCGGCAAGACATTATTCTCGAGCGCCCTGAGAGGGAACAGTCTACAGAGGAGCGAGGCGGCGGGTCAAGACAGGCTGGCCGTCATCCCCTCGGCAACCCAGGCCGTTGCGGGGGCGAACCCTTCTTGCCGGTGATGACGTGCAAGGTAACGATGCGCCAGTCTGGACTGCTCAGCGGCGCGTCGAGGACTTTCGCATCGCATTCGATTTCGAGAACGCATTCGGCCAGGTAACGTCCCTTCTCGCCAATCTGCACGTCGTAGCGGAAGCGAAGTCGATCCCCCACGCGCGACCGCAGCGGGAGAGAGCGCATCACCTCGATGACGCCTGAACCTAACCTCCCCGAAAACAGTTTTTGCACCTCGTCGAGGACCTCTTGACGCTCCTGCTCGGGTCCGCGAAATCGTCTGTCATCTACTCGAATGACTCCCCCATCGAGGAATTTCGTGAAGTGTTCAAGGGTTGGTCCTTGCGGCGCTGCCAGTGCCGCCCCGAGCGGCCCGGCGACAGCGGCCAGGGGTCCGGCCTTGTCGAGATCCGTTGCCGCCTGGTCTCGCTGAACCTGAGGGAGCGTCAGCAAGAACGCTGCCTCGCGCGATTGGCTGCCCAACTCCTGCAACCACTGATTCAGGAATTCGCGGGCCGAGCCGCTTAGACGGGACACGGCGCGGCCCCGATCGGTCATACGGAGGGACGCATCCTGTTCGT
>JBBRIK010000355.1:0-6125 GCA_038221045.1 Gemmatales bacterium | reverse complement strand
CCCGGGGGCCCGGCCCCCGCCGTCCCGGGGCGCGGGGGTGTCACGTCACCTCGGGGGTGGGGCGCGCCTCCCGCCTCCCTTTTTACCAAACCGGCTCGTCCGCACCAGCCCCCTCCCGAATCGTGTCTCCCTCTCCCAACGCCGGATACCCCGCCGCTTCTCCGAACGCCATCGCCCAGAAAAAAAGGCCTGTCCTGGCTTCATCTCCTCGTTCCGGGCTGCGTCCTTTTCGTGCTGATTCTGGCGCTAGTCCACGATGCCTTGCTGCCCGATCGCGTGGACCCCGGCGGTCCGCCTTCGACTCCACCGGCTCTGACGCTGCTCGACACGAAGCCACGTCTGGCCCTTCGCATTCACCTGGGGCCGACGCCCAATAAACCGGAGGTGATGCCGCGGGCGACAATGCGATTCGGCCTCGTCCTGCCCGACAAGGTCGATCCCACGGAAGACGGCCGGTTGAAGCGCCTCACCTCTGACGAGTGGGGCCGATCGAACAATACCTGTCTGCGCGTCGATGACGCCGAGGTCCTCTTCGGCGAACCACAGGGCAAATGGATCGATCGGTACAGCCCACACCCCAGGGAGCCAGGCACGGGACGCGAAGTGGACGGCTTCGAGGCGGTCTGGGGCTATGACGCCCTGGAAGTGACCCAGCGCGTCGAAATCGTTCCCGGCCGGCAGTCGCGCCTCCTCGATACCTGCCTGGTCCGGTACACACTCGCGAACACCAACCCGAACAAGAATGCCGCCCCGATGAAGGTCGGTCTTCGCTTCCTTCTGGATGCGTGGATTGGTTCCGTCGATGGCTCGCCTTATCTGCTGCCGGGCCAGCCCCTGCTCTGCGATACGAGGCACTCCTTCAACGCCGCCTCCGTCCCGGATTTCGTCGAGGCGATGGAACGCGACGACCTTCGCAACCCCGAGACCATCGCCCGTCTGCATCTGCGTCTGAGCGGCAGTCTGGAGCCGCCTGGGCGAGTCCTCGTCGGCGCCTGGCCGTCTCAAGAATTGCAGCGCTTCGGGCAACCTCGCGCGCGCGGCCCGATGACGGGCTGGGACGTACCGCTCTTGCCGATACGCGAGTTGCAAGAGCGGGTGCAGGCTCTCGCGCGGGAAGGCAAGGTCAAGCCCGAGGTGGCCAACGCAGTGAAACCGGATTCCGCTCTGACGCTCTACTGGGACGATAAACCGCTCGCTCCAGGGACGAAACGTACGATCGGATTCGCCTACGGATTGGGGCAAACGACCAGGGATGCCGTTGGCAAACTGTCGCTGTCGATGGGCGGACGATTCGTCGCCGGCGGAGAGATAACCGTCTGTGCGATCGTGGAAAAGCCGGAGCCGGGAGAAACCTTATCTTTGAAGCTGCCCGACGGATGCGATATACTGGCAGGAAGTGTTGCCGAGCAACAGGTTCCCCTTCCTCCGGCGGGAGTGACTCGTTCGGTCGTCACCTGGCGGTTCAAGGCCAGCGTCGCGGCGGCGCATCAACTCCAGGTGCGGAGCAGTTCGGGAGCCTCTCTGGTCCAGCAGGCAATCGTCTACCCGGCTCCCAAAGAGGGAGAATCGGGAGTCTTTGACTGATTGCCGTGCCGCTTGGGGTGTAGGGAAAAGACCGCTACGCCACAAGCGGCAAGAAAGTCCTCGGGAGGGACGTCCATGCCAATCGCCGTGAACTGCTCCTGTGGACAGGTCTATCAGGTCCGCGACGAGTACGCCGGCCGGCCGGTGCAATGCTCCTGTGGACAGATCGTCAGCGTTCCTTCGCTGGATCGTCCCGCTACCGGACCGCGCCTCCGTCTGCCTCCGGAAGCCGTGCCGGTCAGCGCCGTTCCCAGCGCTCCGGCTGCCTCTGCTCCCGCGCTTCTGCTCGTGTGTACCCTGTGCATCATCGTCGGTGGTGCGGGACTGGCTCTCGCTCTCAACTGGCATCATCTCGCGAACCTTTTCGGCTCATCATCGCCAGCCGTCGTCGAGGACGCTGCCGAACCGGAACCGGAGCCGGACCCTGCGCCGATCAAGCCCCCTGTCGCCGACCCGCGAGGGAAGGAGAAATCTCCGGCTGTCGATCTGTCGCCTCCGCTGCCGGTTCGTCATCCGCCGTTCGAGGGCCATGCCGCCACGGTCTTCCGTGTCGCCTTCAGTCCCGATAGCTTGCGCGCTCTGACGGCCAGCGGCGGAGTCACCGGCGAGGGAGATCGTCAGACGCCGGCCGAGGATTCGACGCTGCGTCTATGGGACGTTCGTTCGGGCCAGCTCGTAAAGCGCTGGCAGGGCTTCGGCGACGGCATTTCCGCAGCGGCGTTCTCACCTGGGGGCCGCTTCGCCATCATCGCCGCCGCCGGCCGCAAGACCAAAGACGCCTTCGCTCCCGGCGCTGACCTCGACCTCCATGTGTGGGACCTGCGCGAAGGCAAGGAGATTCGCAAGCTGACCGGACATCTCGGCGAGGTCTTCTGCATCACCATCTCGCCCGATGGCAAGCAGGCCCTCTCCGGCGGCAAGGACCGCGTCATTCGCCTGTGGGAAACCGAGACGGGCCGCGAGATCAATCGCCTCGTCGGCCACTCGAACACGGTCAACAGCGTCGCCTTCACGCCGGACGGTCGATTTGCCCTGTCCGGCGGCAGCGATCAGACGGTCCGCTACTGGGAACTCGAGCGCGGCGTCGAGGTGCGTCAACTGGCCGGCCATCAGGACATCGTCTGGAGCGTGGCCGTCGCGCCGGATGGGCGTCACGCGCTGTCGGCGGGCGGCTATCAGTCCGGCCCCGGCAATCGCGGCCTCGTTCCTGGCAGCAAGGACTTCGCCATTCGTCTGTGGGACCTGACCAACGGCAAGGAACTTCGGCGTCTCGAAGGACACACGGAAGCCGTCTCGGCGCTGGCCTTCACGCCGGACAGTCGCCGGGTCGTGTCGGCCAGCGCCGATCGAAGCGTTCGTCTCTGGCTTGCCGGGACGGCAGCGCAGATCCAGTCCTTCACGGAACACACGCGGCTCATCCACTCCGTTGCCGTCTCGCTCGATGGTAAACATGCTCTGTCAGGCGGCGAGGGCGGCGAACTGAAAGCGTGGAGGCTGCCGGCGGAACTGAGCGACCTGCAACGCGCTCTGCGCGAGGGAGTGATGGCCGAGCGCATCAAGGCCGCAGGCGAGCTGGGCCAGTACGGCACCGAGGCCCGGCACGTCATTCCCGATCTACTGCGCTCCGCGATGGGAGACGATGAGGGACTGCGCCGCGCCTCGCTGGCGTCTCTCGTCCTTATCGGCAAGCCGCAACCGGATCATCTGGCGCAGTTGGAGCCTCTGCTTCTCCCTGGCGTTCCGCTGGAGGTTCGCCGTCACGTTCTCGATAGCCTTGCCGCACTCGGTCCCGATGCGAAGCCGGCGTCGGCGTCAATTGCCGGCCTACTGAAAGACGGCGATCCCACTCTGCGAACTCGCGCCGCCCGCGCGCTGGGGCTGCTCGGCCCCAAGAATCGCGATCTCGTTCAGCCGCTGCTCATCGAGGCGCTGCGCGATACCAACGCCGACGTCAGCACGGCCGCTCGTCAGGGACTCGATGCCCTGGGACTCGCTCCGCCGTCGGAATTGAAGCCGCTCACGGCGTTTCTCGCCGATCCCGTCGATGTGGTGCGTCGTTATGCACTGGACGCTCTGGCCGGGATGAAGGAGAACGCTCGTCCCGCCGCAGCCGAGGTGGTGCGCGTCGCCTCGCGCGACGCCTCTCCCGAATTGCGCCGAGTCGCTCTGCAAGCGCTGACCGCGATCAACCCGCGCGACAAGATCGTCCTCGACGCTTTCGCGGCCGGGCTGAAAGACCCCAGCGCGAGCGTGGTGCGTCAGGCGGTCAAGGGACTTGTGGAGGCCGGCGCGGAGGTGGCGCTTCCCGGCTTGCTGGCCGCTCTCGAACACAAGGACGCCGAGGTCGTCAAGTCGGCCGAGGAGGCGATCGACAACACGAAATGGGACAAGACCAACGCCAAAGCGCTCGGCGACGGACTGCTCGTCGCGGCTCCCGCCGGCCGGACACGGCTGCTCAAGATCCTTGCCGGGCTGGGGGCCGACGCGGAGGACGCCGTCGCCGGTTTGCGTGAACTGCTGAAGAAGACGGAGGCGAAGGATGCTCCAGCGCTGATTGCAACCATCGCCAAACTGGGAGTCATCGCGAAGGAAGCCGGCCCGGAGTTAGTCCCCTTCCTCAAGCGCGATCCGAAGGTGACGGTCGTGCCGCCGTTAGCCCTGGAGACAGCCCACCTTCTGGTCGATATCGAAGCGATGGAAGTGACCGAGGCGATCCCGGTACTGATCTCCGCCATCCGCGTCGAGGATGAGGAAGACGAATCCGGCGAGCGGCGCGATCGCGCCATGAAGGCGCTGGTCAAGGTCGGCAAGCCCGCTGTGCCGCGTCTGGCGCGCGCCCTCGAAGGCGAGTACGCCGCCGGCAACGCCCGCACACCGGCGGGGGCCGCGCGCGCCAAGGCGCGTTACCGAGTGATGGAGGTACTTGTCGGCATCGGGCCGAAGGTGGCGGCCACGCCTGACGTCCTAAAGGTGCTGGCGTCTCTGGAGCGTTTCGAGCCGTTCCCCGAGGTGCGCGTGGCGGCTCGTCAGGCTCGCATGATGCTAATGCAAAAAGACGATCCGGCAATGAAAGATGACGCGAAAGAGATGCAGAAGGACGCGAAGAAGGATGGGTAGTCATCAGATGCGGCATCCGTAAACTGTTCCGTATCAGGCTCCCGGAGGGAGCCAACGCAACTCTCCCCAGCGGCGACACGGCATGTCCGAAGACCAATCCACCCTGAATGGTTCCGAGAGCGACGCTTCCTGCCGTCTCGTTGTCTTCGTCTGCACCGGGAATACCTGTCGCAGTCCCCTGGCGGAGATACTCTGCAAGAAGCGCCTCGCCGAATCGCTAGGCTGCACGGCAGGCGAACTCCCCGCGCGTGGCTTCGTCGTCTGCTCCGCGGGTTTGGCCGCTTACACCGGAGACGCCGCTGCCGTCGCGGCGCAGGAGATCGCACGCGAACACGGCATGGAACTGAGCGAACACTGTAGCCAACCGCTCCTGCCAGAGCTGGCTGCCCGCGCGAGCCAGCTCGTATGCATGACGCAGGGCCACCTCCAGTTGCTGCGCGCTCATTTTCCGGAGCTTGGCTGCGAGCCGCGTCTGCTCAGCCCGGAGGGAGTCGATTTGATGGATCCCATCGGTCAGGACGAGAACGTCTATCGCGCCTGTGCCGCTCGCATCTGGAACGATCTCGATTCTCTGGTGCTGGAGTTGCTCGCTCCTTCATCGAATGCGTTGCCGCCTTCCGAGTCAGGTGGACCATGAAGATTGCGATGGGCAGCGATCATCGCGGCTTCGACGTCAAGAAACGCCTCATTGCGCTGATGCAGAAGCACGGCCATGAGGTAGTCGATCTTGGCACGGAAAACGGCGAGAGCTGCGATTATCCCGACTATGCCTTCAAGGTCGCCGTTGAGGTTGGCGCGGGCCGTTGCGATCGCGGCATCCTGTTATGCGGCACGGGACTGGGAATGTGCATCGCGGCCAACAAGGTGAAGAACGTCCGGGCCGCGCCGTGTCACGATCGCATCACCGCCGAGATGAGCAGGCGTCATAACGACTCCAACGTCCTGTGTCTGTCTGCCCATCTCCTCGGCGACGAGTTGATCGAACAGATGGTGCGCATCTGGATCGAGACGCCCTTCGAGGGGGGCCGTCACGCCCGCCGCGTCGAGAAAATCGCTCGCTTTGAAGCAGAGGGGAAAGCGTAAGAACGCGAAACGGCACGTCCCCTGCTTCCCGTTTCATGTTCTTACTCACCGGAGAAGAAAAGGGACGCCCAGTTTTCTTTGCCTGTCCCCTTTTCGATGCTTGGGTTGGTCTTCGTAATCACCGCATACTGAGAGACGCCTAATGACTACTCCCGAAGCTGACCAACGAAGCCCTGGGCGTCGAGCACGAGACGAGCAGATTGCCGCGGAACCGCAGATGGCACCCCTTGAAGTGCCGCCTGACACAGTTCCGTCATCGGTGGAGGGACACCTAGGCCGGCATCGCCGACGCCCTCTGGCCGTGGCGGGAATCGTGGAGAACGGATTGGTACGTCCCCTCG
>JBBRIK010000354.1:0-6127 GCA_038221045.1 Gemmatales bacterium | reverse complement strand
GTCTCTTCCGAGGTCATCATGGTCGCCGAGTAGAGCGTTCCCTGTGACCGCGACACCTTGTCGAGCAGCCCCTGACGATTCTCGCGCAGCATTCGGTCGCGCGCGGCGCGTTCGTAGGTGATGATCTGGGGAATGACGCCGTGAATTTCGTTGAGCAGCGTTTGCTCGCTCTTGCCGAGCGTCACCTGATTCGAGATTTGATAGAAGTGTCCCGAGGCCCGGCTGCCCTCGCCGTAGAGGCCGCGCACCGCCAGGTTGATCTTCTGCAAGGCGCGGAAGACCTTCTCGATCTCCTTGGTCTGCTCCAGGGCAGGCAGATGGAGCATGACGCTGGCCCGCATGCCGGTGCCGACATTCGTCGGACAGGCGGTCAGGTAGCCGAAGTCGTCGCTGAACGCATAACTGAGGCGCTGTTCGAGGAGGTCGTCCACGCGGTCGATCTGCTGCCAGGTCTCATCAATGGCGAAACCGGAGCGGATCACCTGCAACCGAAGGTGGTCTTCCTCGTTGACCATGAGGCTGACCGTTTCCGACGGTGCGAGCGCGACCCCTCGCGGGCCATCGGAGGTGGACAGCTCGCGGCTGATGAGTTGGCGTTCGACGAGCAGCTGGCGGTCGAGGGTCGAGAGGCCCGGCAGGTTGATGTATTCGAGGCGTGGCTCGTGGTCGAGCTTGCTGACCTGCTCGCGCAGCATCGTCTCGATCTCGCCCTTCTGGAAGCTGGAGGCGCGATTGCAGAAGGGAAAGGAGGCCAGGTTGCGCGCGAGGCGAATGCGCGTCGAGATGACAATATCGGACTCGGGTCCGGTGCCTCGCAGCCATTCGCCACAGGTATGAGTCATATTATCCAGATTCATCCGTGGCTTCCTTCTGTCGCAAAAGGTCTCTCAATCGAGCGGCTTCTTCGTACGCCTCGGACTCGACCGCCGTCCGCAACTCGCGCCGCAATTCGACCAACTCGGCCAGTTTTTCGAGAGTCACTGCTCGCCGCGGACGTTTGCCGACGTGCCGCTCGGAACGATGAATCCGCTGGAGCAACGGCTCGAGGCCCGCACGAAAAACATTGTAGTCATGCGGGCAGCCCAGCCGTCCCGCGGCGCGGAACTCCATGTAGCGAATGCCGCAGGCGGGACACGTCAGCCGGGCCAGTTCATCCGTCCAGGGACCGACGTGCTGGCCGATCAGCGATTGCAGGACGGCCGGCAGGTTCAGCTCCTGTTTCTTGAGGAGCTGCTGAGCCTCGGCGCACTCCCGGCACAGATGGACCTCGTGCTTCTGATTGTTCTCGATGTTGGTCAGATGCACCGTGGCCGGGTTCGAGCAGCGCTGACAGTTCACGCTCTATCCCTCGCTGGATGTTTCGAGGTCCCGCGACGCCACCGACAACTGACGCGCTTCGTCTCACCCTTCCTCGAGCCGGCGAATGCTATCGCGAATCTGGGCGGCCTCTTCATAGGCTTCCTTGTGAATCGCCTGCTGGAGCTGCTTGCGCAACTGGACCAGTTCCGACTGCGTCTGGCGCGCTTGAGGCAGGCGGCGAGGCGTCTTGCCGCAGTGACGCGTGTCGCCGTGAATGTTTTCCAGCAGAGGCGTCAGGTCTTCCTTGAACGCCTCGTAGTCGTGAGGACAACCGAGCCGGCCCGAGTTGCGGAAATCGACGAACTTCATGCCGCAGACCGGACATTCGCGTCCCATCAGGCCAACGCCCCCTTCTTCACCTTCTTCGACGCCGGGACCGGGCAGTTTGGGGGCCTTGGGTCCGGATTCGTCGAGGTATTGCTGAGCGCAGTCCTCGCAAAGATGATGTTCCTCGACCTGGTCCTCCGTGACGATCTCGGTGATATGTAAAGTCGCTACCTTGGGACACTTATTGCACTTCATGGCGGCGGACCCTGCGGGGATCGAGCATCACAGGGGAATAAGGGCCATTCTAACAGGGGGGGGCAGGGTGTCAAGCAGAGCGAAAAGTACTCCGTTCGAGTTCGCCGAGTGGGTGGCCGTAAAGGTGAAGGGAGAACAGGATGGCGAGCCAGGAGCGTGAGCGACTGGAGTGCTGCGAAGACGCCAGTCGCTCACGCTCCTGGCTCGCCTCAGTGTTCCTGTGACTTGGTCAGCGCAGCACCTGTCCCAACCAGACGCCCAGCGCGACCGCGACCGCCAGCAAGCCGAAGAGGCTGAGAATCAGCCAGCCGCCGTGTCCGCCGGACGCCGTTGCGGAAGCGTCAGGAGCCACATCACGACGCTGCTCGAGGCGAGCGACCACCGCGTCGTGAAACTCGGAGACCTCGCCGAGCGGAAGAAAGTTGTCGCGCGACAAACTCGCCTGGGCCGTCCGAAGAAACGCCTCATCCTCCAGGGCAGCCAGGATTTGCTGCCCCGTGTAGCGCTGCAACTCCCAATCGCCCTGCGGCGTCCGCCACTGGACGAACCAGCGCTTCTCCGTCCGGAGCGCCACGTCCGGTGTCGCCGGGAGCATGTCGTTGTCGGTCGGACTCTGTGCTTCCGAAGCGCCGGCCGGCTCCGTGAAACCACCGAGAAACGTCAACGCCGGCGATGCGAGTTGCAACACTTCGATGTCGCCGATCAGGTCGGTCGCGCTCTGGTAACGGTCGTCGGGATGGGGGGCCAGCAGGCAGGAGAGCAGGTCGTCCAGACACTGCGGCACTTCGGGACAGAGCTGGCTGGGGAGAGTGAAATTGCCCTCGACCTTGGCCAGCACAATATCGACCGCCTTCTCGCCCTTGTAGGGGACTTCGCCGGTCAGCATCTGGTAGAACAGGCAGCCGAGGCTGTACAAATCGCTCCGCGAGTCCGCGTCGCGGGCGTTGCGGGCCTGCTCCGGAGCGACATACATCGGCGTCCCCGCGCCTTGCCCTTCCTGGACGGCGATCACGTCTTCTTCGAGGAGGGGACGGGCCAGGCCCATGTCGGCCAGTTTGATCCGGCCGTCGCGCGTCAGCAGCAGGTTGTCCGGCTTGACGTCGCGATGGATCAGGCCGTTCTGGTGAGCGTGCTGAAGAGCGCGAGCGCAGGCCAGGGCGATGTGAACGGCGTCACCGACGCTGAACCGGCCCAAGGTATGCACCCAATCGCCGACGCTGCGGCCCTCGACCAACTCCATGGCGATGTAGTGATAGCCCTGCTGCTTGCCGACGCTGTAACAGCGGACGACGTTCGGATGACGCAGCCGCGCCATCGAATCCGCCTCTTGCAGGAAGCGGCGAAGGAAATTCGGATCGGCGGCGAGGTGACGGCGGAGCACCTTGATGGCCACGGGACGGTTCTTGCTGACCTGACGGCCGCGATAGACCGAACTCATCGCTCCGACGCCGATTTTCTCGCCCACTTCGAAATCGCCTAAAACGACGCATTGCGGCTGAGTGGAGGCGCCCGGTGTTCGGATCGTCAAATCAGACGAAGTACCGCTGGATTGAATGACCTCAGGCAAGGTCGCTGGCTCTCGCGAGACGGACTCGCGCGGTCGCGCCGATTGTTGGGCTGGATTATCCATCGACAAATTCCTGCCTTGCTCGCGCAGAAGGGAGAGTAAAACTCATTTCACCCTCAATCCACCCGACTCTTGCTCTCTATTCTACGCGGAACATCATGAGAAGGTTGTGAAAGCCGCCTGAGTGAACGGATGAATACATGCTTGCCGCTTGCGGCTTTGCAGTCTTCTGCAAAGCCGCAAGCGGCAAGACGCGGCTCATTGGAATAGACCCGCACTTTTCAGGCCGCGATACAGCCCGGCCAGCAACATTACCGGCAACTCGAAGAACAGCACCCAGGCAAAAAGGCTCTGCGCGAGATAGCGGCTGGGCGAAAAATTCGCTCCTTGCGCCTTGAGGTCGCGAAGATAGAGCCGGCTGGCGGCGCGGAAACCGACTCTCCCTGCAAGGAAACCGAGGACCGCCAACAAGACCGCCATCGACCAGACGGTGAAGTTGATCTCCTCCATCCCCAGAACCCAGGCGACGACCGCGCAGCACAACAACGACCCCAGGATCGCTCCCAATATGGCACCCGCGCTTCCCGGCGCGCGGCCCTTTCTCAGGATTGTCGCCACCCCCAGAACGGCCGCGCCGGCAGTGATCGCCCCCAAGAAAAAGAAAATTCCCAACCGGTCTCCCCCAAAGAACAAGTAAAAAGGACGAAGTACAAAGTACGAAGGGGACGACGTCCGGAACCGTTGTCTTTCGTCCTTTGTTCTCTGTCCTTTGACCTTCACCTATGATCACCGCATCCGTCACGCCCTATTCCTCCACGCTGGTTCTCGCCGCCTTTGTCGGCGCCGGCATACTCGCTGGCCTGTTCTATCAGACAGGTCTGCTCGCTCTGGTGCTGCGTGTTTTCTTTGGGCTGGCGCATCAGTGCGTGCGCGGCGGCTATCGTCTCTGGGACCGCTGGCTTTCCGGCGCGCCCTGGCAGGTCCTCGCCGGCGTCCTCGTCGGCGTCCACCTGCTGCGCTGGCCTTTCGATTTGCCGACGATTCCCACGGCCATCATCGGCGCCATCTTTCTAACCGTCGGGGCGATCAGCGTGCTGGCGTTCGTGTTCATCGACACCGAGCGCTATGAGGTCAGCCGGGGCTACAAGGCGCTGCACAGTCCCGTCAAGGGCCAGAAGCTGGCCGAGGGACTCGCCAAGCACGGCGACCGGGTCGGCTACGCTCTGGTCGTCACCGCGATTCTCGCCTGCGTCAGCGGCTTCTCGCTGATGAACCTGGGACTATCGCAATCGATTGGCCGCGACTGGTACGCCTTCGGTACGCATCCCAGCCGCGATCAGCCCACGCTGCTCGACCGCTTCCTGCGCCGAGAGTCCCGGCTCGAGACCGACAGCTACGGCGACTTCCTCGCCTACACGCTCATCAACCTTGCGTATCTCGTCGATCTGCTCGACGTGGCCAACAAGTCAGGCGAGGCCGGCATTGCTTTCGTCCGTCCGGTCAAGTGGCCGGCCTCGACGCTGCTGATGACCTTCCGTCTGTTCTTCAGCTTCGTCCTGTTGCAGCAACTGGTGTCACTGGTGCGTCATGGCCGGCTGCTGGGGGAGTCGGTGCAGGACCTCTGGAGTCCCTATGAGCCGATCCAGCGCCGCGCGGCCGAACTGCTCAAGCAGCAGGGGCCGGATGCGGTGCCGGTGCTGCTCGCCTCGATCGAGGCAGTCGCCCCGCTGAACACGGAACAGCGGGCGATGTTGCCGAGGGTGCTGGCGGAGATCGGGCCGGCCTCGGTCCCTCTGCTGGGCCGAAGTCTTGCCTCTCCCAGCGAGGATGTGCGCGCCGTCACGGTCGCCGCCCTGGGACATCTGCGGGCCTGGTGGGCCTTGCAGGAACTGGTGTCGTCGGTCGCGGACCCCAGCGCCGAGGTCCGCATCTGCCTGACGACGACACTCCAGCAGATCACCAGCATCGGTCCGGCCGCCCTGCGCAAGCAGTGGTCCCTGGGACAGAAGTCAACCCCGCGCCGGCGCTGGCTGCGGCTGCTCGGACGGCGCGTGGAGAAGACGGAGCGGAGCATCGTCGATCCCGTTGTCCTGTGTGTGGACGCCCTGCGAATCCTGCTGCGCGATAGCGAGCGCGAGGTGCGTCTGCGGGCGGCGGTCGCTCTCGCGGAACTGGGGGCCGAGGCGGCCAGTGCGGCCCCCGAGTTGTTCGAGGTGGCTGGCGAGGAAGACCAATCTCTACGAGCCGTCGCGGCCGATGCGCTGGGGCATATCAAGGGACCGACAAAGGAGACGTTCATCGCCCTGATGAAACTGCTGGAACCGCCCGTGGCGAGCGTGCTGGTACCCGTGTTGCGTTCGCTCGGAAAACTGGGCAAGGATGCCGGCCTCGGCGTGCCGCGCATCATTCCGCTGGTCCAGCACGAGGACGAAGACGTGAGGACGGCCGCCGCCGAGGCGATCAGCGCCATCGGCCAGCTCGACGCTTCCTCCGCTCCGCAGATGGTCGATGACCTGTCCAGCCCGGATGATCTGGAGCGGGCGCGTGCGGCCGAGGCGCTGGGAGTGATTGGCCCCGGCGCGGCGCGGACAGCCCCAGCCCTGGTTTTTGTCCTTCGCGGCGATACGAGCGACCACGTCCGCGCCCGGGCCGCTTATGCCCTGGGACGGCTGGGACCGG
>JBBRIK010000353.1:0-6136 GCA_038221045.1 Gemmatales bacterium | reverse complement strand
TGGCGAGCGGGGGGCGTACGCCCCCTGTTGCTGAACTGGGGGCTTACGCCCCCCGCTCGCCAGAACTATTTCTTCAGCAGATCGGAGAGCTTGACCTTCTCGAACTGTTTGCGGACGTTCTCCGCCGTCTGCTTGCAGAGGTTGTCGATCTTGTTGTGCAGCGGCAGAACGTTCTCAGGCTTGAAGTCGGGAAAATCGTCCAGTTCCTCCGGGTCAGGAAGAACCGCACGTCCGCTGATGGACCCTTCCGAGGCCTCGATGATGTCCAGAAGCGTTATCTCCGAGGCCGGACGGGCCAGGATGTATCCGCCCGTCGGTCCCTTCTTCGACGCCAGCAGGCCGCTATCGACGAGGGGCTTGAGGACCTTGAGCAGATAGCGAATCGGAATGCCTTTCTCCTGCGCGATCTTCTGCGACGTGATGGCGTCCTTGGTCTTTTGCTGGGCCATGTAGGCAAGCGCATGTAACGCGTAGCTCGTGGCGCTGGTCAGATTCATGAACAGGCTCTCTTTCGAGTCCGGATGGTGATAGTGAAGGACCACGACGGGAAGCATAGCTTCCCATCTGTTGGGGCGGGAACCTCATGCAAGGCGTTGCCTCGCTTGAGGAGGGCGGGACGGGACGTGAATCGCGATCACAAGAGACGGCTTTACCACGAACGGCTTCCCTCAAGGTCGCGGTTCGTGTGGAAACCTTCCCTTAGTTATCTTTAATCTCGGAGGTGGAAAAGTCCACTCCGATGACGGCGGTACAAGGGATTCGCCGGCCCTCGATCGTGACGCTGCCGCGCCGCACCTGCACGCGCCAGCGGAGGTCGCCGTCGTACTTGCTGAGTGCTGCCGTCAGTTGTCTGTCCTGCGGATCGGTGCAAATGAAGGTGTCCATCGACTGGCCTGGTTCCAGGATCTTGTCGAAGTCCTGTCCTTTAATGAACTCGTTGGGGTAAAAATCTCCCAGAGCCTTCCCTTTTACGGGAGGCCGATAGGCTGCGGGACCGCCATAAAATCGTTTGGTTCCGAGTTCGAGCATCGTATAGGGTTCCTCGTCCGGGGGCATCCAGTGACCGTTGAGATGCCCAACTTTGCTCCCTCCCGGAACCCAGGAGCGAGTGAAGAAGCGATCCATCGGGTAAAATGACAGGTCTTGGGAGAGATTCTTGAAACGCAGATAGAGCATCAAGGCCCTCTCATATTGTTGAGCAGGGCCGTCCGGCTTGTCTTCAGCGATCTCGATAGATCCGCGAACGATCTTCAACGGCTCGATCTCCAAGTCGCCAAGCTGGATTGTTTTCCCGAGTCGAACGACGAGTTCGGCGGGCAAGGGCTGCCCTGCTTTCGGCCGCGGAATCGACAACTTGCCGTCAGCTTTCCTCGTCGGATGGTCGCCCTTGATATCGGGCATCTCCTTGAGCGGATGGGGCAGCCGATCCTGAAGGCGGAACCAGAGGATGGCGGCGGCAACGGTCGCCAGCGCGGCATAGGAGATCAGCGGAATGATAAACAAGGCGATGTGCCAGCCGGAACGCGAGCGCGGCCTGGCAAGGATGGCCTCCGTCGCGGCATCGGTGAGGGCGTCGGACTCGACCGGTCCTGTCTCCAGTCCCGAGGGCGACATCCACGGTTGCTGCGCGTCGGACAGGACCGGCATGGGCGCCTGGGGAACCGTGACATTGCCTGGATCGACGGCTTGCAGGGCTGCCGAGGGAAAATACGGGATCGTCCCCTCGGCCTGTGTCGGAGGGGACGGGTTGGAGGACTCCAGTTCCAGATTGGGAAGCAGCGGCCCAGGGGCGGGAGGAGCACCCGCCTCCCTGGGCATCTCGATCTTCGCCGCCGACTGGCCGAACAGGTCGTCGGTCTGCGTCGCGTCTGTGAAGATGCTCTCGTGTTCCTCCGGCTGCACGGGAGGAGTGAAGGCAAAGGTAGTATCCAGCGTCTGCGGCAGCGGCGCGGGAGGAGGCGGAGGCAGAGGAACGGGTGCGGGCGGAGGCGCGGGTTGTCCGGCGAGCGTGGTCGGGGCCGTGACAACCTGCTGACAATGCGGGCAGCGCACCTGCATTCCGAGATGCTGCGGATTCACGGCCAGCGTCTGTCCGCAGTGACCACAGCGAAAGTTCACGTTCTGCATGCGCGTCCCCTCATCCATCTCGCAGGCCCAACTGTGCCGGACCTACGAGGTTGCAATTCCCAGGTTCCACCAATCGACGTCCGCGAGCGCGCCGCCTTGCTCGTCGCCGTGAGGCACCACTCCCAATAGAGGTGCGTCGATTCGTCTCCGTAGTTCCTCGACGTTGGTCCTCTCCGCGAAGCTTTCCACCAGGACCGTCTCGCTGATGATGACGCCGGCGACAGCCAGGTTTCGGCGCCTCGCCGCCTCGACCGTCAATAGCGTGTGGTTCAGCGTTCCCAGAGAACGCCGGGCCACGATCACCAGCGGCAAGCCCAGTTCCTGCACCAGATCCGCCACGGTCTCCTCCTCCGTGAGAGGACACAAGAGACCGCCGACTCCCTCAACCAGAAGCATCGCGTCGGGGCGGGCCTGTTTGCGGACCGCCTCGGCAAGACTGTGCAAGTCGAGTGCCACGCCCGCCGCTCTCGCCGCCACGGGAGGAGCGGCTGGTTCCGCCAGCGCCCACGGCGTGATGGCGTCGCATTCCTCGTGGCCGCTCACTCCTGCGGCCACTGCCAGCAACAGCGTGTCCTCACTCCGCCAGTGCGCGCCGTCCTGTCTCGCGCCTGTCGCCACGGGCTTCGACACCCGGACGGCTCGGCCGGCAGCGCGCAGGAGACGGGCCACGGCCGAAACAACGAACGTCTTGCCGGCGCCCGTGTCCGTGCCGGTGAAAAAGAGGCCCCTCAGAGAACAAAAGGGAGAGCTGTCAGCCCTCTGCTCACTCCACAATCTCATTCAGCGCATTGTAAAGGACGCTCCCGATCCGGTCCAGCAAAGAAGCCTCAATGGCCAGCGGCGGCATGATAACAATCACGTCCCCAAGCGGCCTCAGCAGCACGCCCTCATTGCGCATCGCCCGGCAGACCCGCGCTCCGATACGCAACTCGGGAGCAAATCGTTCCTTTGTTCGCCTATCCTTCACCAGTTCGACCCCCGCCATCAGGCCGCTCTGGCGGACCTCGCCCACATGGGGCAAGTGCGTCAACTTCAGTAGCAGACGCCGCAACTGTTCGACCTTGTCCGGCAGCGCCGGCAGCACAGCGCCCTGCAGCAGATCGAGGCTGGCGAGTGAGACGGCGGCGCCGAGCGGATTGCCGGTGAAAGTGTGGCCATGATGGAACGTGCGGCCCTCCTCGGGTCGGCCCAGAAACGCCTCGAAAACCTCATCCGTCGTCAGCGTGGCCGCCATCGGCAGATAGCCCCCCGTCAGCCCCTTGGCCAAACAGAGGAAGTCCGGCGTGACGCCCTCCTGTTCGCAAGCAAACATCGTTCCGGTGCGTCCGAAGCCTACCGCCACTTCATCCGCGATCAGCAGCACGTTATGAGCGCGCGTCACCTCGCGGACGCGATTCAGATAGCCCGGCGGAGCGGTAATCATCCCCGCCGCCGCCTGCACCAACGGCTCGATGACGACGGCGGCCAGACTGCCGGCATGTTCTTCCACGAGCTTCGCAAGTTGCTCCACGCATTCGATCCCGCACGCCGGACGCTCCAGTCCGAGCGGGCAGCGATAGCAGTAGGGAGGCGGTGCATGGACGACGGGAAAGAGCAGCGGCGCGAACAGGTGATGGAAGCGAGCGAGATCGCCGACGCTGACGGCCCCGAGCGTGTCGCCATGATAGGCCGCATGCAGCGAGAGATACTTCGTCTTCTGCGACCGAGGAGTTTTGCACTGCTGCCAGAACTGAAACGCCATCTTCAGCGCTATTTCAACGGCCGTCGCGCCGTCGTCGGAGAAGAAGACGCGCGTCAGGCCAGGGGGCGCGAGCGTGACGAGGCGGCGGGCCAGCTCGATGGCCGGCACGTTGCTGATGCCGAGCAAGGTCGAGTGAGCGACGCGATCCAGTTGCCCGCGAATGGCGTCGTCGAGTTCGGGAACGCGATGTCCGTGGACGTTGCACCACAGCGACGAGATGCCATCGATGTAGGACTTGCCGTCGAGGTCGATGAGATGACAGCCCTCGGCCCGCTCGACGATCAGCGGCCGTTCCTCGGCGTAAACCTGCATCGGCGTGAACGGATGCCAGACGTGATCGTGATCCCACTGTTCGAGCTGCGCGCGCGTCGGGTCCATGAGATCATTCTACCCGGCTATGGACTCGATGAGTGTCCCGAGGCCGGCGTCAGGGTCAGCAGCGGAGGGTTCACTTCGCGCGTCCGAGATACTCGCCGGTGCGCGTGTCGATCTGGATGACCTCACCGACCTCGACGAACCCTGGCACCTGCACCTGCAGGCCGGTCTCCATCGTCGCCGCTTTGTACTGCGCCGCGACCGTCGCTCCCTTCATCCACGGTGCCGTGTCGGTCACCTTCAACTCCACCTGAGAAGGCAGTTCCAGGCTGATCGGCCGGCCGTCGAAGATCACGACGTCGGCGTCATCGTTCTCGCGGAGAAAGAGCATCTGATCGCCGGCCCATTCCTTGTCGAGGGTCACCTGATCGAAACTCTCCTTGTCCATGAAGATGTAACCGGTCCCTTCCTGATAGAGGTACTGCATCGGCCTCTTGTCGAGATAGGCGATTTCGATCTTGTCGGAGGTTCGCGGGCGCAGGGTGGTGACCGAGCCGGTCTTGAGGTTCTTGACCTTCAAGTGCAGGATGGCTCGCCAGTTTCCCGGCGTGTTCAGCTCGCGATCGACGACGGCAAACAGTTGCCCGCCCTCGACGATGACCATGCCCTTGCGGACCTGAACGGCTTCAACGGTCGCCATAGTCGTCCTCCTCTTGTTCCGCGAGCGCCTCTTCTTCGGCGAGCGGGTCGTCGGAGTTCATCATGGCGAGAAATGCCTCGTCCGGCATGAAGAAACTGCGGAGAAAACCCATCCCATCACTGGCCGCCCGGCCGTTGCCACACTGCACCGTCACGGGAATCAGGTTCGTAATCGCCCCGTAGACGGCAGCGACCGCGAACGCCTGCAACGCCAGCACGCGCAGGTCTTCCGAGTGCGTCAGGAAGAGCGAGGGGCCGAAAATGGCGACCAGGCCCGCCAGCAGCAGAAGCTCCGCTCCCGGACCGGCGAGGTAGATCAACGCCATCTTGAGGCGTGGCGAGCGGAGATCGCGCGGGGCCGGCAGGGCGAAGCCGCCGACAGGGATCAGGCGCAACTGCACGGGAACGCCAGCGACGCGGAATGACCAGACGACGCGCCCGAGGCCGATGACGACGCCGCGAACGCGCCAGCCGAGCAAGGCCGCCATGACGGCGTGTCCACCTTCGTGGACGACCAGCAATAAGGGCCAGGCCGCCAGGAAGAACAGGACCGTGAGTTTGACCGGCGTGTAGTCGTGATAAATCTCCGCTCCAAACAGCCCGAGGATGACCGTCAGGATGAACGCATAGGTATTCCGCTCGAACGACGTCAGCGGCCCCTGTTGTTCGGCGGGAGATTTCATCGTCGTTTACTCGGTCTTCGCGGAGTCATCGGGAGCGCCGGCCGCGATCCACTCGCGCAGTCGTTTCACTTCCTCGGCTTTCGGCTGAGCGGCGTACTTCCTCGGCGGCATCACCTTCGCCTTGCCTTCGAGCGTCCGCAGCAGCAAGCTGCCGTCGGGATTGCCGGGCATAACGACCTTGCGCCGCTTCTTGCCGCGTGCCTCGGTCAACTCCTTGCAAGCCGCGACGCTGACGCCCGACTTCTCGGTCTTGCCCTTTTCATGGCATTCCATGCAGTATTTGTCGAGGAACGGCCTGATCTCCTTCGTGTAACTTGGAGCGTCTTTCTTCTCCGGCTCAGTCCGAACCGTGGCCGCGGAGACGAGAAGGACGCCTGCGATGACCCACCCTGCTTTCATGGTCCGGCCCTTTTCGTGAAGGAATGAACCCTTGCCTCAACCACGGGGAAGTAGGCGAGGGGGGGGGGGTTATTAACCCCGGGAAAGCGCAAAAACCGGGGGGTAAAAAACCCCCCCCGCCCCCACACAAAGAAGGAGGCGGGGGGGGAGAACGCCCAAGAAAAGGTAGTAA
>JBBRIK010000352.1:0-6137 GCA_038221045.1 Gemmatales bacterium | reverse complement strand
CTGCCAGCCGGGTGTTCCGGCTCCTGGCGCTGTTCCGGCGTTCCTTCTCGAGGTGATCGAGAAAGTCGCCAATAAAGGCAGCGTCCAGATCCTCGAGCGTTAGCCGGGAGGGGACCTTTCCCAGCCGCTGGGCAGCAAAATGCAGGAGCAGGCGAAAGGTATCGCGGTATCCGGCGACGGTGTGAGGGCTGGCTCGGCGTTGCCGCAGCAGACGGTCGGTGAAGAACCCCTGAATCAGAGCTGAAAAGTTGGCCTTGGAACTCATGGCGTCATCTCCTTCCGGCTTTCCAGCCGGCGTGTCGCCAATTCCAGCAGCTCCGGGACGGCCTCAAGGTACCAGTACGTCTCGTTGACGTGGACGTGGCCCAGGTAGGTGGCCAACTTCGGGATCTCCCTTTCCACGTCGATCCCTGCTCGATACCAGTTGAGCAAGGTGCAGGCGGCAAATCGATGACGCATGTCATGAAGCCTCGGGCCATGGCCGTGGCGGCATTCATTCGTTGCTGAGCGCAGGCCCACCTGACGCGAGACCTTGGCGAAGTTGTACCGGCTGGCCCACTCCGTCACGCGGTTGCCGCCTTCGGAGAGGAAGAAGGCTGCACTGGCGGGCCGAGAAACAACATGGTCCCGCTCGCGCATGTAATTGGCGAGGGTTTGCCGGGTGGATTCATGGACCGCGACCAGCCGGGACTTACCGAACTTCGACCGGTGAATCCGCAGTATCCCCTCCTGCAGGTCCACGTCCTCCTGGTCGAGGGCTAACACTTCGCTGATCCGCATCCCGGTCACCGCGAGCAATCCGAAGATCGTCGCGAACGTTCGGCCCTTCAGTCCCGTGGGGGAAGGAAGCTGACTGGCCGTGCCGACGAGTTTGACGATTTCCGCATCGCTGTAGAGGTAAGGCCGCTTTCGCTCGTAACGGTAGGGCAGCAGACCAGCTGGCGGCACTTCCGTCCGCCGATCCGAGGCGCTGAGCCAGATGGCGAAACGCCTTACGGTCTGAAGGCGCACAGCCCAGGTCGTCGGCCTGGCGTCCGCTGGCTGCTGTGCCCAGCGAAGTGCCAGGTCCGCCGTGAGGTGGGTCGCCTTCTCCCGCTCCGCAAAGGCTGCGAAGCTGTGCAGCAGGCGGCCCGGTACGCGCAGTTGGAAACCCAGGCTGCGCCGCAGCTGAAGGTAATCCTCGACGGCCTGCCGTAGCGGACTCATTGCTCGCCCCCCTTGGTGGGCCAAGGCAACGCCAGCGAACGGAGGCCCTGGATATCGACTTGGGCGTATATCTCCGTGGTGCTCGGCACGCGGTGGCGGAGGATCTCGCCGATCTCAGCCATGGACGCCCCGGCACGCAGCATCCCGGTCGCCAGGGAGTGCCGCAGGATGTGCGCCCCCTTGAAGCCGTGCTGGAGTCCGGCCCTGTTCATGGCGCGGCAAACGATCGTACTGATGGAGCTGGGGTGGGCAAACCCCCGATGCGGCGCCTTGGTCCGGATGAACACGCGCCGAGTCGTGCAGGACGGGCGATAGTAGCGCAGGTAGGTGGCCATGGCTTCGCCGACATCGGCAGGGAGGGGAAGCTGGTCGTGATAGCCGCCCTTGCCACGCACCTTCAGCACGGCAGCCCTCCAGTCGATATCCTCGAGTTCCAGGGCGATCACCTCGCTCGCTCGCAGCCCCAGGCGGGCCAGCAGGAGGATGATGGCGTGATCGCGCCGGGCGGAGGAAGTGCCTCGCTGGCAAGCCCGGACGAGCTGTTCGACTTCCGCCGGCGTCAGGTACTTTGGCACCTCGGCAAGCCGCCATTGCGGCACGGTCAGGACGGCCGCCGTGAGGTCACTGTCTGTCTCTGCGTGACGGAAGAGGAACCGGCAGAAGGAGCGAAGGGCCGTCACCATCACCTGGGCCACTTTGGGACTGCCCGAGCGGGCGTGTCGCAGGACGAAAGTCGAGACGTCATTGGGGACCAATTCCCGAAGACAGAGAGGGGCATCCCCAAAGCGTTCAACGAGGAACCGCCGGATGTGTCGCCAGTACCCGACGACGGTTATCGAAGAGAGGCCGCGTTCCTTCTTGAGATAGGTTTCATACCGTTGTCGAAGTGCTGCCAATGGGGACTCAACCACCACGGGTGCTGGTGAGGCGATGGCGCCCTTCTCGCGCAGGTGCTCCAGGAAGTGGCGAAGGGTCGGCGCGTCAATTTTGCGGACACAGCCTTTGCTTCTGCGCTCTGCCAGGAAGCGCCGGATGACTGACTCGTGCAAATCGTCAAGTGCCAGGCTGTTCCGGTCAAGCCATCGTTCGAGATCGTCCAGGAGTCGCAGCTGCACTCGTGCTGTCGATCGGGCATAGCCCAGTTGACAGCGCGTGGTGACAAACGATTCCAGGTGGGGGCCAAACACGCCACCCCTCAAGCGTTCTACGGCGGCACGGTCCGGAAGGATGTTCTCCAACATCAGACCTCCTGACATAGGCCTCTCAACTGTTGAGGGGTTGGTGAGGCTCGACGGCCAGGCGCAGGCGAAGATTGGTGCCGGGGAAGGCAACCTGCACGGCATCGAGGTCGGCGCACAACCCAGCCAACGCAGCCGTGCGATGCGGGGACGACTGGCTGGCAATCGTCACCCGCAGTTCCCCCTCGGCGACCTCCAGTCGGGCCGGCGATTGAAAGGCCGCGTGCAACAGAGTCCGGCCGTCCTCGTGCGCTCGGGTGTAGTGCTGCCCCAACTTCCCCAATAGTTCCGTCTCCACCTGATAGGCAGCCATCTTAATCGCATCCACGATCCGCTTCTTTTCCGCCTTCAGGGTCTGGACATCTCCGACCGGAATCCGCTTCGGCGTCTGCTGGCGTTGCTGCCGTAGCCGTGCCACCCGCGTTTCCGCTTGCTGCAAGCGACCACGCAGGTCCGCGTGAGCGATCTTGAAGCCACGCATTGTGGGCCGCTGTGCTTCGGTGTTGGCCGCGGCCTCTTGTCCCAGGTCGGCTCGTAGACGCACCACCTCGGCCTGGGCCGTCTGCAACTGCCGCGTCAACTTCAACCAACGCGGATTGCGGCGATCGACTGTTTCCGTTATCTCCTCCACGCCGTACTCCACCAAAGCATCCAAGGCAAACTCTTCGTCCAGGTACTTGAAGAAATTCTCCTGACGCCAACGCTGGAACATCCGGTACGCCACCGCCACGGCCGACAGGTCTTGGCGGTTGGTGAGGATCGACGTCTGACTGCCGTCCGCACGCAACAGCCGCACTTCCCGCAGCCAGAGATACCGTCCGCACCCTTCCGGTTGCCGACGCCGCCGTCGGCCACGCAAGGCGCCGACACGGACCCGCGGGCGCTCACACAACTCGTACTCCTGCCACACGCCGTCGATCTGTTGACCTTGCTGGCGAAAGCAACGCCGGGCCCGCCGGCGTGTCTTCCCCTTGCGGTAGGTGATGAAGTCGATACTCAGGGCCAGCAGCCGGGCAAACAGCTTGGCACTGAAGCCGCCACGGTCAAAGATCACCGTCAGGCGACGCCCCGCAGGCACCAGACGCTGCACCTCTTGGAGTATCGGCTCCAACACTTGGGTCAGTTTGGCGTTCACCTGGCTGGTGACCACCAAGAGGGGGTCGCCGTGGGCATCATGCACCCAGGTGTCGGTCGTGGCGGCGGTCGCCACCTGCCGCTGTGGCTTTTTCGCTTGGAACAGCCTTTCTTTCCCGCAATACTCGCGCACATGGCCATCGCTGTACAAAAAGGCGATGCGCTCCTCGTCGGCGCTGATCCGCCGTTGCGCCAGCGCCTCCATCAGTTGTTGGCCACGTCCCAGCGCCGCCAGGCGTGACAGCTTGCGACGCACTGTTTTCACTTCCGGTACCCGGTCCAAGCCTACCAGCTGGCCCAGGTCCTCCGGCCGGTACTCCTTCAAATGCTCCGGCCGCTTCAGGCGTAACAACGCGCAGACGAACAGTGTCACCACGATGGTCCGCAACCCATAAAACGCTGGCCCGATGGAGCCGTACGTGTGGCCGAACACGTCCACCAACCCGTGGCCAACGAGCAGAGGCACAGCCAAGAGCACACCGGCGCGGGGTAAAGCTGCGGCCTCGGCAAACAGAGGCTGGGCGTCTACCAACAGCCCCTGCCGAGCCAGAAACCGATCCCCGCTACGATCGTGGTCCAGGGTGAAGCCTTCGGGCCACACCGCCGACGGAGTCAGCGTGGGGGTTGCCCGCTCCGCGTCCGCTTGGGGCTCGTGTGCGGTGGGCACGTCCACGGCCGTGGCCATGGGTTCGTTGGCTACCGCCGCTCGCGCCGGCACGTCGGCCGTCGTTGTGGCTACGCCACCGTCTGGGGCCAACGCGACCTCTGCCATCGTGGGCAAGCTGGGCGGCTGCACGCCAGGACGCCGCTGCAACCCCAGACTTTTCAAAGCCCGATGGATGACCGTCTGGCTGACGCCCAACCGCCGCGCCATCTCCACGTTCGGTACACGCGCCTCGAACCAACGCCGCAGAAACGCTTCTTGACCTGGCGGCAGCGCCGACGGGCGACCCGGAGAAGACTTCGGCTCCAACCCCGCAAGTCCGTGTCGGCGATAGGCCGACTCCCAGCGTTGTTGGGTGGCCACCCCATGACCGAACGCCTGGGCAATTTCCTCTTGGGTAGCCAACTGCGATTGGCGCAGACTGACGGCCACTTGACGTAGATGAACCCCATCGGCCAGGGCCAGGCGATACAACGGCTCGTGCCGGCAAAACACCACGCGGTAACCATCCCGATCAACGAACCACAGGGAGGGATTCAGATAGATCCGGCCATCGCTGGGCAGATCGACGGGCAACGGCAGTTGGCAATCGCTGGTGGTGCTCATGGGGGTAAGTACCCAAACCGACCACTCCAGGTTTCAGAAAACCCATCATTGTTTTCGCAAGATGCTGCCGGAGAATCCGCAAAAAATGCAGTAATTCTGGGGGTAGGTCAGGAGGTCTGAACCTACACCTGGCGCATCGCCAAGTTCAAACAGGCCCTGGCCCGCGACGGCGCCTACCTGCTGCGCAGCAACCAAGCCGGCTGGTCCGCCCAAGAGTTCTGGGAAACCTACATCCAACTCACGGTGGTCGAAAAAGCTTTCCGCGTCCTCAGAAGCGAACTGCTGCTGCGTCCCATCTGGCATCATTATTCCGGACGCACCCAAGCCCACATCTTCGTGTGCGTTTTGGCCTACGCCTTGTGGAAGACCCTCGACCACTTGGCCAAACGCGCCGGCTTGCTGACGCTCATCCACAAACCCGACCTGCAGCGCCGCCGAGCTACTGCCCAGCCGCGGCCGATGACGCCCACGGTGATCTTGCGAGAATTGGCCCACATCCAGATCGGCGACATCCACCTGCCCACGACCACCGGCCAGACCCTGGTCCTCCGCCGCGTGGCTCGGCCGGAAGGCGAGCCCAAGCGCATCCTGGAGGCCCTCCACCTGGAACTGCCAGAACGGTTGAGTCCCGACCGCCTTTTGTAGTGAAGACCGGCTGAGCGAATTCCTCAATAACCCAGGGTTCTGAATAGTTATGCACTGCTTGTACACTACCTACTGCGCAACATAGGTTAACACCTACCTGTTAACTCGTGGGGAAATAGTTCGCAGGCACACCATTTCCTACACAGGGGTTTACAGGGCGCGCGAGCGCGCGACATTCCTGGAAGTCCGATTCGACCGCGCCGGACAGCCGCGAAGGCTCGCCGACGCTTCCAAGGCGTAGTACTCCCGTCACGCGCTCGCCCCTGCGACAAGACATTCATGTGCTTACTCGATGGCCTCCTCGGCCTGGCCCGTCAAGATGACGACGCGACGATCCGGGTGGCGCCACTATCGGCAGCAGAGGCCGAGGGAGAAGATTGTCCCGCCGCAGGCGGAACAGCGCCTTGACATGGCGACCGCGTCAGGTTTTCCCCGACAACCGGAACGGTGATTACCACACGCGGCTTGTCGGTTCCACCCGATTGTTGCACCACCGACTCTTCCCTAATTTGACAAACTACCATCTGCCTGACTGACCACCCTTGGCTGTTTCCTGTGCAGCCGCCGTGCCCTTGCCTCTGACAGCATCTGGCAGGTGGTCCCGGTCCATTCCGAGCGGCGTGTCTGGTTTTGCGATGCCGATC
>JBBRIK010000351.1:0-6138 GCA_038221045.1 Gemmatales bacterium | reverse complement strand
GGCACAACTCTCTCCCCAACCGCCCCCCGGCTGCTGCACCGACTCCAACCACGTCACCGCACGCCGCACCATCGGCTGTCCCCTATCGTAGCCAATGCTCTGCAAACCGACGAGGACTTGCCAGGTGCCGTAAATATAGTTGACGCCCCAACGCCCCACCCAGCATCCCGACGTTTCCTGCGTGGCCTCCAGAAAACGGCGGGCCTTCGCCACCTGCGGATGCTCGACGTCGTAGCCGTAGAGCCCGAGTCCCTCCAGCACACGCGCCGTGATGTCGGGACAACTCGGATCGAGCATGGCGTTGTGGTCGGCAAAAGGGACCTGCGTCAGCACCTCGCGATTGATGTCGCGATCGAAAGCCGCCCAGCCCCCGTCCTTGTTCTGCATCGACAGTAGCCAATTCAGACCGCGTTCGACAGCGGGTTGACCTGCCGAACTGCCTGCATGGCCAGTCTTCGCCAGGGCCATCAGCACCATCGCCGTATCGTCGGTGTCAGGGTAGAAGCCGTTGCGATACTCGAAGAACCAGCCGCCCGGCTCCAGGTTCGGATTCGTCTTGCTCCAGTCGCCGGGCCGGCGCACTTCCTTGCCGAGCAGCCAGCGGGCGGCACGATCGACGTCCGCTTCTCGCGCCGGATCGATCCCCGCGTCGCCAATCGCGTTCAGGGCCAGGGCGGTATCCCACACCGGCGAGAGGCAGGGTTGCAGGCGGATCGTGCCGTTTTCCTCAATCATCAGGTCGTCGAGTTGTTTCATCGCCCACTGCATTTCGGGGGCGTCGTCCGCCAAGCCCAAACAGCGCAAACAGATGACCGTGTAGATCATCGGTGGGAAGATGGCCCCGACGCCGTCGCTGTCGTGGAAGTGGTCGCGCAACCAGCGGACGGCCTTGCGGACGGCCCGCCGGCGCAGCGGAGCGAGCAGCGGGAACTTCTCGAGCTTCTTGATGACCCAGTCGGTCGCGAGGAAGAAGTTGCACCAACTGAGGAGCTGTTTCGAGGGCGGGGCCGGCCACTGGGGCGTTTCGGGTGGATCGAGGAACAACTCGGCGATACCCTGTTCGGCCGGTAATTTCTTGCAGGGTTTGTAGGCGTAGAAGATGCTGAGCGGCACGACGATGGTGCGGGTCCATGACGACATGGCGTAGAGGTTGACGTAGAACCAGCGCGGCAGCAGCACCAGTTCGGGCGGCACGGCGGGACAGTTGCGATAGGGGATCTGTCCTAGCAGGGCGAGATAGAAGCGCGTGAAGCTGTTGCAATTCGCCGCTCCCCCAAGAGCGCGGATGACGACGCGAGCGCGGGTCATCACGGGCGAATCGGGATCGACGACGCCTGTGAGCTTCAGAGCGAAGTAGGCCTTGACGGAGACGCTGAGGTCCGGAGGCCCGCCGGGATAGTTGCTCCAGCCGCCGCCGGACACTTCTTGCGTGAGGATGTAGTGAGCGGCCTTGATGGCTTTCTCGTGCCTGGCGCGGTCGAGAAAGGCTAGCAAGAGGATGTATTCGGATTCGAGGATCGTATCGCCCTGCAACTCACCGACCCAGTGGCCGTCGGCGTGCTGGCGCTCAAATAGCGCATCGGTCGCCTGACCGATGGTGGTGTGCAACGGAGAGGATGCCGGAGCGGTGAGCCGGGGACTGATCGCTGACGGGCGCGGCCCCGCCGAGTTGAGGCTGACTCCGTTCACGAGAATCCTTTCCGCTGTCCTCAGAGGGATCATCCTTGAATCGGGTCTGTCCTGACCCGAGGCCGTGGTAATTTACCGTCAAGTGGGGAAAGACCGCAAGGTGAACCGAGTGCAGGATAGGTTGCGGTAGCGCGCACCCCGGACGGAAATCCGCACCCAGGGTGGGTGTGGCGCAGGCGCAATGCAACGAAAGCCGTCAGTTTCAGAATAGTGGACGGATGAATACATGACAAGAGAGAAGATAGAGTGCGAACCGAGAGCGAATCCCAACTCGGGAGGTATCGTGGGTGCCGCCACCAACCTGGAAAGGGGATCAATCCTCTCAGATCGGCTGGACGGACATCTGGCTCTGTCGGAAGGGCGGACGTCCGATGGCGGCAAGGCTTGCCAACAGCGCACCCGAGACCACATCGATCAGATGATGCTGTGAGATGTACAGCGTCGAGAGCCAGACGATTATCGCACCCAGCAGGGCGGCCCACCACCAGCGCGGCCAATCGTATGCCAGGGCCCACGCCAGCAGGCAACTCAGACTGACGTGCAGACTCGGGGCCGCATTCGCCGGCGGATCGTCAATGCCGGCGATGTTTCGATAGAGCGCTGAGGTCAGATCGTCGCTCAGCTTCGCCTCATTCTCCGGCAACCTCGTCGTCAGCGTTGGAAAGACGAAAAAGATCACGATCGACACGGCGACGACGATCATCCCTCGGCGCACATACCATACAAACGCAGGCCGGCTCAGCACCATCACCAGCAAAGGGCCAATGAGGTAGGGCAGCAGATAGATCCAGATCCACCAGGGCGAGAAAGGAAAGGCATCATCCCAGTCCCTCCTGGTTTTGAACGTCGCCGCCGCTCCGCGCAGTTTCAAGACGGTCAGGTACAACGACAGCGACACCGCGAAGAAGACGCCGAGAAAGACGAAATGGCTCCGTCCGCTGCCGAGTCCCGGCACTCGGTCGAAGAAGGCCAGCGTTCGGCCGACAAGAGAGCGATCGGGAGGTTTCGATGGATTCATGGGGGCAGCATATCGCTCAGGTGGCATACAACCAGGGCATGCGCCGCAGCAACAGCACCGGCACCAGCAGCAAGAGCAACGCGAGTCCGAGGGTGCCAGCCAGGGCGGTCGCGAGGATGGCGTCGAGAACGATCAGCCCCATCAGGCAGCGCTTGACGGCGATCTGCACGTTGGTCGGCGTCGGCGAGCTGACGGCCTTGGTGACCGGCAGTCCCAGGAGGAAACCCAGCACGACGAGCAGGTAGGGAAACAGCGGCGAGGCGGCGGGCTGATCGGCCTGCACCGGCAGCGGCAGCGCCAACACAAGGCTCCCCAATAGCACACACGCCGCTCCTTGCAGGGCCGACTGTTGACTCATCCGCGCCTCGGTGCGAGCCAGCCAGGTGAGACCGACGATGTAGAGTCCCACGACGCCCGCGAGGTGAACGCCCCACGGCGTCGGGATGGTTCCCGCGATGGATAGCCCCAGCAGTACGTTGAGGAAACGGCACGCTCCCATCCCGAGCGGACCGGCCCAGAATCGTTTCAGCCAGCGGTCGTAAAGCAAGATGAACGCGACGAGGAACAGCGCGATCGTAAACGCCGTGCTGCCGGCCAGCCAGGCGCAGCCGACGCCGGCCAATAGCAAGCCGCTCCCCAACCCGACTGCCTCACCTGGACTGACACGTCCCGAGGGCAGGGGCCGAAAGCCTCGTTCGCGCCGGTCCTGCTCCTGGTCGAAGTAATCGTTCCAGACCATACCCGCGGAGTAGAGGCAGGCCGAGGCGAGCAGGAGCAGAGCGAGACGATCGAAGCGAAAACCCTCGACGAGATCGCCCGATGGCGGCTGCACGGCGAGCGCCAGCGCCGCCAGACAGATGTCGGCCAGCGCCGTCGGCAGGTTCGGCAGTCGGATCAGTTGAGCGTAGGTGCGCAGGCGGCTCATGATTACCCACAGGGCGAGCGGGGGGGTGTGAACCCCCCGGTGATTACCGGGAGGTTCACACCCCCGCTCGCCAGACGTTGATCGACACTCCTAGAATACCTACGAAGGTCTTTCCAGGCGAACAATCCCGACTCGCGCGGGACCGAGGATTCCATGATCGATAGCGATAATCCGTTCTGTCCCATTGAGGAAGCCCTTGAGGAACTGAGCGCCGGTCGAATGATTGTCCTCGTTGACGATCAATTCCGCGAGAACGAGGGTGACGTCGTCATCGCGGCCGACCGTGTCACCCCTGAGACGGTCAACTTCATGCTGACTCATGCGCGCGGCATCCTCTGCCTCGCCATGTCCTCGGCCATCTGCGAGCGCCTGCGCCTCGATCCCCAGACGACGACGAACAACTCGCGCATGGGGACCGCTTTCACGGTCAAGTTCGATGCCCGCACGGGTGTCGATACAGGCACCTCGGCCTACGATCGCTGTCGCAGTATTCAGGTTGCCGTCGATCCGCGCTCGCAGCCGGCCGACCTCGTTCGCCCTGGCCACGTCGATGGCTTGCGGGCGCAACCGGGCGGCGTCCTCGTGCGCTCCGGCCACACCGAAGGGAGCGTCGATCTGGCGCGGCTAGCTGGCTTCCAGGAAGCGGCCGTCATTTGCGAGGTGCTGCAAGCCGATGGCCGGATGGCGCGGGTGCCACACCTGCGCGAGTTCTGCCGGCAGCACGGCCTGAAGATGTGCACCATCGAGGACCTGATCAAGTATCGCAGGGTTCGCGAAAAGCTCATCAAGCGCGAGCTGGTCGTCAAACTGCCGTCGAAGCACGGCGACTTCGATCTAATCGCTTACACGTCCGTGGTCGATCCCGAGCCGCATCTTGCCCTGTGCAAGGGTGGCATCGGCATCGAAGTCGAGGGCCGGGTGCCGCTCCAGGAGGAGCCGATCCTGGTCCGCATTCACAGCCAGTGTTTGACGGGCGATATCTTCGAGAGCATGCTGTGCGACTGCGGCTCGCAACTTCATCGGGCGATGCGCATGGTCGATGAAGCCGGTAAGGGCGTCGTCATCTACATGCGCCAGGAGGGCCGAGGTATTGGACTTCTGCCCAAACTCAAGGCGTATCAGTTGCAACAAGTCGAGGGTCTTGACACTGTCGAGGCGAACCATGCTCTGGGTTATGCGGCCGACCTGCGACACTACGGCATCGGCGCCCAGATCCTGGTCGATCTCGGCATCCGCGATATCCGCCTGATGACGAACAATCCGAAGAAAGTGGTCGGCCTGGACGGCTATGGGCTGCGCCTCGTCGAGCGTGTGCCGGTGCCGGTCGATGCGAACGAGAACAACCTCCGCTATCTGAAGACGAAAAAAGCCAAGCTCGGCCATTTGCTCGACGACACCATCGAGGAGGATCTTTAGAATAGCCCGGCCCGCATGGGGAAGGAACCATCATGCCCGAGCTGTTCTCCTCGGAAGCATTCATCGGCTTCGGTCCCGACGCCCTACATTTCGCCGCCGCCCCTGCGCACCTGGGTCAGGTCAAGGCTCGCCGTCCTTCCGGGTTGCGTTCGGGGGTTCGATTCGATTGTCCCAAACGGCCGGGTGTCTATGGCATGATCGATACCCGAGGCGAACTGATCTACGTCGGCAAGGCGCGCTGTCTCCGTTCGCGTCTGCTGAGCTACTTCCGCCCCCGGAGCCGCGATCCCAAGGCGGGCGATATCATCAACCGCACGCGCCTGCTCGCCTGGGAGGTGCAGCCCACCGAACTGTCCGCGCTGTTGCGCGAACTGGCACTGATCCGCCGCTGGCAGCCTCCTTTCAACGTTCAGGGGCAGCCGCGACGCCGGCGGCCGCTGTGGATCTGTCTGGGACGCCAGCCCGCGCCCCACGTTTTTGCCGCGCCGCGCGTACCGGCGACAGCCTCCGCTGCGTTTGGCCCCCTCTCAGGAGGGTCTCTCGCTCGGGAAGCCGTCCGCCGCCTCAACGATTGGTTCCGTCTGCGCGATTGTCCGCAACATCAGGAGATGGTCTTCGCCGACCAGCAGGAACTATTTCCCATCGTTCGCACTCCCGGCTGCATCCGTCATGAGATTGAGAATTGCCTCGGTCCATGTGCCGCAATCTGCACTCAGGGCGACTACCTGGGGCAGGTCAAGAAGGCGAAGCAGTTTCTCGAAGGCCGAGACGTCTCTCCTTTGGAACAACTCGAACGCGACATGGCGAACGCGGCGGCGGCGCTTCAGTTCGAGCGTGCGGGATTGCTGCGCGATCGGCTGAGTGTCCTGCGCTGGCTGAGCGTCCAACTGGAGCGGCTGCGTGCCGCACGCGAACTGTCGTTCGTCTATCCGCTGGCGGGACACGATGGACGCGAGTGGTGGTATGTGATCCGGCGCGGTGAGGTGCGCGGCGTGGTTCCCGCTTCAGACGCGCGAGGTGAACTGATCGAACAACTCTGGGCCGGTCGAGGGCGAGAGGAGGCGGATAGACTGCTGCTGGTGGCGGCCTG
>JBBRIK010000350.1:0-6143 GCA_038221045.1 Gemmatales bacterium | reverse complement strand
GAACAGGTTGCCGGCGATGAGCAACTCCGCCTGCCGCCGGCCGGGGAGTGAATTCCAGACGCCTTGCAGCTGCGCCAGGTCGTCCTTGGCCCTCTTGTGGGCCGCGAAATAAGCGGACGTCGTCTCGGACATGGACGGCTCATCCTTCTCCCAGGACCGGGAAGCAGGAATTGTGCGAGTATCGGCCCGGAATTCGCCGGGGAGGGAGAGGAGGATCCTGTCACCCCGGCGCAGGGCCACACTTGTTTTCTCGCATTATAGCCGAGGGGAAGCGCGGGGCAATCGAATAACGCTCGAAAGTGGAAGACGGACGAAGGGGGAATTATTCCGTGCCTCGTTCGCTGAGAGTGTCGAGGCGTTCGAGCAGATGAGCGAGGTTGTCGCGTTCATGGTCGCTCAGTTGGCTCAGCAGATCGCTGATGGCCCGGACCCGCGGCGCGATGTACTCGGCCAGCATATGCTCGCCGGCGGTGGTGAGATGGACGTCCACTTTGCGCTTGTCGCGCGGATTGATCTGGCAGGCGACCAGCGGAGTGGCCTGGCTCTCCAGCGACCGGATGATGCGCGACATTTGCGCCGGCAGGACGCCGAGGACGCGCTGGATGTCGCCGACGATCATCGATTGATTGTGATGCAGAATGGCCAGGGTGAGGAATTCCATCTCTTTCAGATCGCCGGTGCTGCGCTTGCGCCGCCGCGGTAGGACGAGAACCATGCGCGCGATGAGTTGAAAGGAACGCTGCGCCAGTTCCTCGATCTGAATTTGACTGCTGCGGGCAATCATGGCTGCCGTCCCCCTCGCTCGACGATCCCTACACCTCCAGGGTAGTTCCGCTGACAGGGGGCTGTCAACGTGCGTTGACAGGGGGGAAAGTGCAGTCGCTGAGCGCTGCGAGGGGTTTCGCCGCGTGTATGGGTTGTGAGGGCAAGGGAGCGTGAAACGACGAGCAACCCACTGCTTGTCGCTTCACGCTCCTCCTCTCACCTCAATAGTCCGTGGTCACCAGTTCGCGCGCGGCGAGGCCGAGAATCGACGTGGCAAACAGGATCGACGTGAGCAGCGACATTCCGGGATGCCAGCCGCCGCGCGCTTTCAGCGTCGTCAGATCGAACGTCTGGGCGAAATCCTTCTGCGCTTGCAGCGCTTCGGTCAGCATCACGCCGAAGTCGGCCGGCTTGGGCAGCAGCCAGTAGCCCGCATCGACGAGCGCGCCAAAGGAACCCGGCAGGGTCTCCATCGCACTCACGGTCCAGACCGTATGCCGGCCGAGGTTCATTCCCAGACACAGGAACCAGAACACCAGCGAGCCGAAGACGCAAGCGACGGTGCTGCGCGTCATCACCGCCAGCAGGGCCGAGAAGCTGAAGAAAACGGCGAAGTGAATCAGCAGGACGGGAATGGCCAGCAGACAGGTCATGTCCCATACGCCCGTCTTCAGCGCCAGCGCCAGCCAGACGCCGCCGACGAAGACGATCGCCTGAAAGGCGACGAAGACGAGCACGCCGAGGAACTTGCCGGCCAGCAGCGTCCAGCGCGGCACCGGCTTGGCCAGCAGCACGGCGGCGTTGTTCGCCTCCAGGAACGTCGGCAGAAAGCCGGCCGTCCAGATCAGGGCGAGAAGGATGCCGCCCGTGTCGGCGATCACGCCGAGAAGGATCATTTGCAGATAGCGGACCGCGTCATTGCGGTACGTCCGCCAGTCGTCGATGGTCACGGCCCCGAAGCCGAGCAGCACCTTGCCGTTGATGACATCGACGCCCTCTTTCCTCGCCTTCTCCGCCTCCTTGCCGTTGGAGGGGGTCAGCCGGGACGAGTCGGGTTCGCGGAGCGGCAAGTCAACCGTGCTGACGCTCAGGCAAAAAACAATGCACAATCCGCTGACCGCGAGCATCAGCCAGAGGATGCCGTTGGCGCGGGCCTGGCGAAAGGTATCGCGGATCAGCCAGCGGGTGATGAAGAGCGCGGAGGGGAGCGTCATGGGATCGGCCGGGTGTAAAGGTCTTGCAATGCCTGCTCCAGCGAGCGTGGCTCTCCGGTTGGCGACCGCTGCAAGTCGGCGAGCGAGCCGAGATGAGCGAGCCGTCCGCCGACGACGACGGCCACGCGATCGCACAACTGCTCGACCTCGGACAGGACGTGCGAGATCAGCAGGACGGTCTTGCCTCGACTCTTGAGATCGCGAATGACGCCGCGCATCAACTGCCGGCCGGCGAGGTCGAGTCCCTCGGTCGGCTCATCGAGGACCAGCAAGTCGGGATCGGTGAGCAGGGCCTGAGCGACGCCGAGCCGCTGGATCATGCCCTTGCTGAAGCGCGCGATCGGCTCGTCCTTGCGGTCGGACAGGCCCACCTGTTCGAGCAGTTTCGGGACCCGTTGAAGAGTCGTCTCGTAAGGAAGGAGCGACAGAGCGGCGTAGAACTCGAGCAGGGCGGCGGCGCCCAGGTAGCGCGGGAAGGCGTGGTTCTCGTGGACGTAGCCGACACGGCCGAGGGTGGAACGGTCGCGCAGAGGCCGGCCAAGGCGGCGCACCTCACCGCCGGTCGGATAGCACAGCGACAGCAGCATCTTGACGAGCGTGGTCTTGCCGGCGCGATTGGGGCCGAGCAGGGCCAGGACTTCGCCCGCCTCGACGCGCAGGCTGACGTTCCGGACGGCGGGAATGGTTTGCTTCCGCAGCAGGCCGCTCGTGTAGACCTTGGAGACGTTCTCGAACTCGGCAGCGGGGACGGACACAGCGCGAATCTCTGTGGCTCGGTTGCAGGGGGTAACGTCCCTCCAAGTATACACGCGCTTGCGGCGATGAGAGGGGGCGTTCCGGTTTTTGCCGCCAGCGGCTTCGCATCGCCCCCCTCAAAGAACTGGTAAGATAGCGGTGTCACCCCGAGGGAGGTCATTCGGATGAATCCCATCTCCTTGCTGAACACCGCGTCGCCGGGACGGTCCGTTTCTCTCTCCAATATCGATTGGAAGACTTACACGCGCTTGCTGCGGGTCTTTGAAGCGCGTGCGGGGGTCCGTCTGGCCTACGATCGGGGAGAACTGGAGATCATGTCGCCCCGCCTCCAGCATGAAGACAGCCAGTTCCTGGGCCGCCTTGTCATCGCGCTGACACTGGAACTGGGATTGCCCATCAAGGCAGGGGGTTCGGTGACGATGCGGCGGAGGAGACGGCAGCGCGGCATTGAGGCCGATCAGTGCTTCTGGATCGGCAACGCGCATCGAATGGCGGGACGGCGCGAACTCGATCTGCGGACCGATCCGCCTCCCGATCTGGCCGTCGAGGTGGACGTCACGCACAGCTCTCTCGATCGGCTGCGGATTTACGCGGCCCTCGGCGTTCCGGAAGTTTGGCGGCTCGAAGGGGACGTGCTGACGTTCTACACGCGCCGAACGAACCGGACTTGCGAGAGCGTGGCGACAAGCCTGGCCTTCCCATTTCTGACACCGGCGGATCTGCTCCCGTTCGTGCAGCAGGCGCGTCAGGCCGGCGACGACAACACGGTGATTCAGCAATTTCAGAGTTGGGTCCGCCCGCGCCTCGCTTCCTCCAATCCGTAAACGCCGCGAGCCGCGAGCGTCAGGGACGCTCGCGGCTCGTTAGGACCGATGACGAAATACCTTCTTGCCGCTTGCGGCTTGGCGGTCTTTTGCTCAGCGAATCAGCGACACCTGCACACCGCTCTGCATGATGCGTTCCATCGCCTGACGCAGGTTGTCGATGCGGGTGGTGTAGTTGCCGGTGATGACCTTGTACGGCTCGATGCCCGTATCGGTGGCCGACGAGGTGTTGCCATTCTGCTGGACCTTGAGCAGGAAATCGCGGGCGGCGGTCTCGGTCCCCGATCCCGACTGGAAGAGGTCGCCGAAGGCCAGAGCGTGGACGCGAGCCGGCGATTTCGCCGTCGAGTAGCCCGGCGGGTTGGCCGTGTCGAGAGCGCAAATCTGGCTGACCGCGTTCAGCGCCTGAGTCGTCACGGTCGAGTTATTGTTGCCCAGGTAGGAGCCAATCGAGATGCCCGTGTAGGTCGAGGTATACGCTCCGTTGTTGTTGAAAGTGCCGTTGCAGTCCGTGTTCGGCACGCCGTCCGTCTCGAAGATGAGCATCTTCGTCGCTCCCTTGCGGCCGTTGTAGCCGGAGGCGCTGGAGAACTGGTTGTAGGCGAGCATGAACCCATGTTCGGGCGTCGTGCCGCCATTGGCGTTGGGGACCACGGCCGGAGTCACGTCGGCGAACGACGAATTGTAAGGCCGCATTTCAACGGTCGGGTCGCTGAGGCTGCCCAGCAGACTGAACGGGAAGAACAGGGCGTTTTGCATCGTGGTGTAACTGCGCCCCAGCGAGGCTCGCGGCGTCGTGTAGCCATTGAGGTTCGAGAAGTAGAGGAGCGAGACCCAGTCGTTGGGATGGTTCTTCTCGATGTCCGCCAGGGCCGAATTGATGCCGGCCTTGAGCTGCCAGCACTGGGCCTCGTGGCACGTTCCGGGCATCCAGTTGCGGCCGAAACTGCCGCTGTTATTCGAGGTGAGGAACCCCATCATGCTGAGCGGCCCAAACCAGAAGTGCAGGCGCGGCGGGACCGGATTGTCGTTGTAGTGCATGTACGGCCCATTCGCGGCGTCGGCGGCCAGGGACAACTTGGCCGTCACCTTCATCGTGCCCCAGGCGCCCGTGTTGCGGCCATAGAGCGTCCGCTTTTGATCGGTCGTCGTGCCGGCGCCGATGACGTAATCGATGTACGCGCGCCAGAACATCTGGTCCTGCGTGCCGCCGCTGGCCGGAATCGTCGCCGGAATCGACGAGTAATAGAGGACGCGGCCGGCCCGCAGATTGGGTGGAAGGACCTGCGCTCCCGCCGCGATCCAGTTCGCGATCGCGGTGTAGTTGATCGAGTAACTCAACGCCGAATTGGCCGGACGCCAGAACCCCGAGGTGTCGAACAGCTTCGTGTTATCGACGCGGTTGTCGGCCGAGCCAGTCCCGTTTCCACCCAGCGGCGTGGTCGTGATGTAGTCGTAGAAGAACTTCTTGCGCCAATCCAACTGCAAGGCGGTGTTCGTGGGGTGCCAGCGCGGGTCGGGCGGCCAGGTGTAGAACGTCTTGCCGTAGTAACCTGGCCCCATGCTGGAGCCCGTGAACGAGGGGCCGTAGCCTTCCTGGGTCGTCGGCGCGTTATGAATCACGGGGTCGAACTTGCCGCTGCCCCCGCCGGTGGTCGCGCTCTGCGTATGAGTGGCCGCGAGCGTGGTGTTGGAACCGGTCAGGTATTCCTGGACGGTCGCCGCGTAGCCGTTGCTCGCGATCTTGTTCTTGCTCGGCCACTTGTCGCCGGCGTAGGTTGAGGTCGAACTGGACTGGACGTCCCAGTCCGCCGGCGCGGGGCAGGCCCAGGTCATGGCGTCATAAGGCGACTGGACGCGAGTGAAGGCGTTGGCCAGGTTGTTGCTCGCATCGCGATAGAGAAAATCCTTCACGATGGCCGTGCCGTTCTGGCCGTCGAGGGTGAAATTATTCGGGGCGTGCGTCTCTCCGCCGCTATCGACGTAGAGCGTCGTGCGCTGCATCACGCTCGACAGGCTCGACCAGGGGCCAAACTTGGGAAACGCCGGGTCCGGGTTGAGCGAGCCGGTGTAGTCGCCGCTCGGAGGGTAACCCATGGCGCTTGAGAATTTCATCGACCCGGAGAAGTCGAGGACGATCGCGATGTCGCGCGGGCGATGCACGGCTGTCGCCGACGCCCCAGCGCTGAAGGTGCTGAGGTTGAAGATCTTGGCGAAGTAGGTCGGCTGCGTCGAGGACAGATCGACCTGCACGGCGGACCACGCTTCGCTGGCGGGTTTGCTCCCGGAGAAGGTCGCCTGAAACCGCCCCGCGGCTGCGTTATAGTTGTAGTAGCCGATCTGGACGGTGACGTTGTTCGGATCGACCGCCGTGCCGAGCACATTGTTGGCGGCAGCCATCGCCTGGGGGGCGGGTGGGGCGGGTTTTAATTTGTTGTTGTTGGTCGTGTCGCCGTTGTGCTGGCGGCCGGACGCCAGCGCCGCGGCGTCGGCGGCGTTCTGGCAGTTGTTCCGCGCCACCGTCACCAGGCCAATATCGATGGCGAGCGCGACCAGGCCGAACAGGGCGATCAGAGAGAGCGCC
>JBBRIK010000349.1:0-6173 GCA_038221045.1 Gemmatales bacterium | reverse complement strand
GTCCCCGCCCAGGGGGACTCGGTCAGCCAGGCGTCAGAACGCCCGACAGTCAACATCAGGGAGGATCGAGCATGGCTCCGCATCTTCGCGTTTTCTCCTCTCACGAAGAGAGCTTTGAAACAGACGTCCAGCCCGCCACGGTTCGCGTCACACTGGGCGAATTGCTGCCCTTGATCGCACTGGCCCAGCGGCGCAATTACGTTTGGCTCCAGGATTTCCTCGACGATCAGGTGTCCGTCACGCCTGACCTCTACGAGATCCTGCGCTCGTTCCGCAAGTATCGCCCGTCAGCGTAACCTCTTGCCGCTTGCGGCTTAGCGGACTCCCCGCTAAGCCGCAAGCGGCAAGAAGGGTCACTCCTCCTCCTCATCCTTCAACAATTCGGGCTTGCCGAACTGGGTCAAATCGACCTGACCGCGCACTTCCGCTTCCAGCAGTTTCAAACGCATCTCCATGTCGCGCAATTTCGTTTGCATCGCATCAATCTTGACGCCGGGATCGTCGCGCGCACGCGGACGAGGCACGACCGGATAGCCAAGTTGTCGCTGTAGCGCCGCGAACAGGTAGAGCGGGTCGCGGCCTCGATTGGCCCGCGCGATCTTGCCCTCCTTCTCGCCAAAGAGCGGCGGCACCGGCGGCTCGTAATCGGGCGACTGTCGCCGTTGTTCGAGAACGTAATACGCCGAGCGCAGAAAGATCATGTCACTCAGTTCGATTAGCCCCAGTTGCCGCCGAACGATCTCGATGAACTGCCTCCACTCCGCGTCGTAGACCGGATCTTCCGCCATGCCGTTCAGGCCCTCTTCGTAGCCGAGCCGGTTGCGGCTGATGACTTCGAGCTGATAGACGAACAGGCCCGGCGCAGACACCTGTCCCGCGCGATATTCCGCCTCGCGCTCCAGGATCAACAGACCCGCGTCCACGTCAAAGCGGCGGTTCTCGACCTCGGTGCTTTCGACGAGGTAACTCTGGAAGCGCGTGAAGTAATGGCCCAGGCGCGCGAAGCCAGACGAGAGCAGACCGGTGTGCTTCACCTCCGTCGCCAGAAACTGGATGGCGTAGGGCAAACGCGTCGTGGACAGAATCTCTTGATCGATGCGTTCCAGCACCTCCTGCGTGGCCATGCCCTCGCCGAGTCGTTCGCGCAGGGTGCGAAAGAAGTAGACCTGCTCGATGTATTCCTCGCGTTCGAGGATCCTGGCGCTGCTCATGCGCTCATCATAGCGGTTCCGGCCTTGCTACAATAGAGACCTGCGCGAACCGGACCTGTGCCAACGAGGAGGCAATCATGGCCGTCAAAAGTGTTCTGAGCGTCGGGCAGTGCAGTGCCGACCACGCCCGGCTGTCGTCGTATCTGCGCCAGCACTTCCAGGTGGAAGTGACGGCGGTCGAGAGCGAGGCGGAAGCCCTCCAGCGCCTGGCGACCGAGTCCTTTGAACTTGTCCTGGTCAATCGTCTCTTCGACGCCGACGGCGCTTCGGGACTCGATTTCATTCGGAGGCTGAAGAAGGAATCGGAAGTGGGAGTGATGCTCGTGAGCAATTATGAGGAAGCCCAGCGAGAAGCGGTCGAGGCGGGAGCGCTGGCCGGCTTCGGCAAGGCCGCCCTGGGACAGCCCGCGACGGAACACTGCTTGCGCCAGACCCTGGCGTCCCCCAAGGTGTAGCGATGGCGGCGAAGCGCGTCCTGTCAGGAACGCGCTCCGCGGCCAGATCGCGGGCAGCTTCGACGATCAATACCGGAACTCCATACCGAAGTTGAGTCCCTGAATCCAGGTGTCGCTGTCGTGCAGGTTGATAGTCGGCTGCGTGACGTTCACCTGATTGGTGCTGCCGGCGACGGTGACGGACGTGGCCAGGTTGTTGAAGGCAATCTGCTGCGCCGGCCGGGCCGTGTGCTCAATCGACAGGGCGTCGTAGCCCACATGGACTCGCAGCCAGGAGCCGCACTGGTAGCCCAGTTTCGCGTTGAATTCCGGGATGAAGGTGACGCGCGTCCGGCTGTGATCGCCCTGGTTCGCGGGACCGCTCAGCAAACCGCCGGGCGCGTTCGTCAGCGGGTTGGAGCCGCCGACGACCGTCGTCTGACCCTGGACGTTCACTTCCTGGAAGTTCGGGCCGACGGCCACCGTACCGCGGCCGTTCACGAAGAAGCCGTAGCACTGCGCTTCCACCTCGACGCCCAACTGAGGAGCGAAGATCTCGTTGTGCGTCTTGATGCGGTCGAAGGTCGTGAGCGCGATCGGCAGGAAGGGCGCTCGCACGGGGGACTGCGGGGCGTCGGTCACGCGGACGTCGTTGGCAAAGGTAAGCGTATCCTCGAAGTGCAGGTAGCGCACGCCGGCGAGCCCGCCGAAGGTGAACCCGCCCACACGATAGCCGGACGAACGCAGATTCAGCTCCGCGCCCCAGAGTTCGTTCGCGAAAGTGCCGGTGACCTTTGAGGTCGATTGAGCCGGGAACACGGTAATGCCCTGGCTGGGGAGTAGTTGGGCCGCCGCCATGCCAGCCGGAACGAAGAAGGTCCGATCCGAAACGCCGGTCTGGAGGTTGAACTGGTTGCTGGAATTGGCCGTCGTGCTGCTGAACGGCTCCGATAGTTTCTCCAGCCAGAAACCCCTTACCTCGACGCCCAGGTCGTGATCCGAGTCGCACCAATAGCCGGCCGTCAGGCGCGCTCCGTTATGTTCGCCCATGCTGATCGAGTTGCTGTTGGGGAACGTGGGGCTGCTCGTGACGGAGAAGGGGATCGAGAAGGGGCTGACAACGGGGTTCGGCGTGATGGCGGCCGCGCCGGGACCGGTGAACGTGTCTCTCTGGTTGACGATCACCAGGCCGACGGGAATGCTCGTGGCCAGCGATGGCAGGGAGGGGTTGCGGACATTCCAGAGCAGGTATTCGACGTCCGCGTAGAAGCCGGAGGACGCGCCGGGATCTCCGTCCCAGTTGAGACCGCTCTGGTCAACGGAGTGGTGTTCGGAGTCGTAGCCCTGCTGGCCGGAGGTCGCTGGATAGCTCGTGTCGGCCAGAGAGGGGATGACGGTCCCGCGCGGGGTCATCTTCCCTGAGCCGGGTGTTGGGGACTGGCCCAACGCGACGCCGGTCCCCACCAGCAAGGCGGCGATGGATTTCACAAAACCGACTTTCATGTGTCTCCCCCGTTGGGTAATAGACCACTTCGGACCCGCGAAGATGGCGATGGCCGAGTTATTTCGCTTGTTCGCTTCTTGAGGAGGGCGCCGACTGCAACAGTCGTGAGGAAGGTTCTGTTTGTACTTATCGGCACGAGAAGAGCGGCGGTTCAGTCAGAGATGCACTTTCGCCAGGAGGCGAGTCAGGGAGTCGCCTGCGCCAGACGCTTGAGGTAGTCCCGATGTCGCTTCTCCATCTTCGCCAGATCGCCGAAAACCTCGGCGAAGTCCGTCAGCCGATGGTCCGGCGTGCGCCGGGAGTAGATCATCTCGCAGTAGCGTTTCAGCCCCTTCGGCTGCTCTTCCATCAGCATCTTCACCAAAGCCCAACTCTGCGCGTATCCCCTCAACGCGCGCTGGCCGCCGCCGGGGCCGTGCAGCCATTGATCGTTCTCGATCAGCGAACGCAACGGCAACGGTTCTTCCTGTCCCCCGGCGATGCGCCGGAGGGGCTTGAGCCGTTCGACGTTCTTCTCACCGATGCCCTTCCAGAATCCGCCCTGGGTCGCCTCGCAGTAGGTCGCGATACCCTCCGCCAGCCACAGCGGTAAATCGCCATCGCGGTTGAGCAGACCGCTGTTGAATGACATCTGATGAGCGACCTCGTGCATGATGGTCGAGATGTTCGTGTCCGTCCGGATGGCGTCCGCCTCGCGATACAGTTGACCGAGAAGTTGCGTCCGGTCGAATGCGCTCAGGTTGCTCGGTTGGCTCTCGAAGCGCCGTTTGCCCTCGACCAGGGCTTTGCTGCGGCCAAAGTCGTACACCACCAGCCGGTTGCTCGCGGGATGATACAGGCCCGTCACTCCGGGCGGCATCGGTCTGCCGACATAGGCGTCGAAGCCTTCAGGCGACGAGAAGATGGCGACCATCAAGCGCGTCGCGGGCGTCTTGAGCTTGAAGCCCTTGACTCGAAAATGATTCAGGAACATCTGGTGCATCAGCTCGCAGCGGTCGAGTTGGCCCTGGGAGAACTTCTCGTCAGTGTTGCTTAGCGCCAGGAAGTGTTTGCTTTGCAGCGGTTCGGACAGCGGCGGCTGCCGATGTTCCCGAACGAGGTTGGCCATGAACTTGCTGAACTCGCGCGTCTCGAACTGATTGACCGGCTCAATCCGAAAGCCGCCGCAAAAAACGTGATGGCCTGGCTCGTCGCTCTGATCGGCGAGGACGATGCGCAGCGTTTCCCCGACGCGATCGGCGATGGACCAGATATATTCGCGCGGTTTGCCTCCCGGAGCGGGCGGGCGCAGTTGCGGCGCTTTCTCGCAGCCGGTTGGCGTCCGCACCTGGCGAGTGAGGATCTCGCGCTCGGCGGCCTCAAGATAGACGTCGAGACGAGCATCGCTGACGGAGGCAAAGGCGTTGCAATGGAGCGTCCCGGCACCTGGGGGGACGACAAACGTGCGATGCAGCAGGGCCTTCTTACCTTGGGGACCGGCATCGCTGGAACAGACGCCGAACGCCGAACTCGGTCCCTTTCCCGTGGCGGGGGTCAGGTAGAAGCCTTCACCGGTCCAGTGAGTGAGCTTCCCTTCCGAGAAGTCGAGGTTGGGCAGCGCGGGGGATGTAGCGAGGAGGATGGTCAGCGCGGCGTTCATGCGTGCGTCCCTGGAACGGTGTCACGCAAGTATGGGACATGGATGACGATTCGTCCAAAGGAAGGGGAACGAGAGCTTCGCGCGGTCAGGGCTTCCCAGATTTGGTCCGTGTTCTCTATAATAGCCAATTCTCCGCCCGTCGATGAGGCGTCCCTTGTCGGGACGCCGACGGATCGGAGGCACTCTTCACGCAGGCAGGTCAGGGGGATTCACGTTTCATGGTAAATCGCAACCTCCTCTCGCAATACGACACAAGTGAGGCAGAACTCGACGAACTGATGGGTGTCGAAGCCGGCCAGTCCAACGAAGGCGGCTGGTTGCCGCCCGAAGCCCAGCTCTTCGAGGTCAACAAGATCATCACCGGCCGGGTGATGCACGTCGTCGGCGACGACGTGGTCGTTGACGTCGGCTACAAGTCCGAAGGCATCATCGCTCTCAACGAATGGCACGACGAAGGGGCCGACAAGGTCGTCCCCCCCGCCCCCGGCGACACGATTCAGGTCCTCCTCGAAGCTGTCGAAGATGAATCCGGCGCTATCGTACTCTCGTTCCGCAAGGCCAAGCGCCAGAAGGAATGGGAGAACGTCATCGAGAAACACAAGGAAGGCGACGTCGTCTCCGGTATGGTCACCCGCAAGATCAAGGGCGGCCTGCTGGTCAACATCGGCGTCAACGTCTTCCTGCCCGCCAGCCAGGTCGATATTCGCCGGCCGCCCGACATCGGCGAGTACATCGGCCGTTCCATCGAGTGCAAGATCCTCAAGATCGACGAGGCCCGCCGCAATATCGTCGTGAGCCGGCGCAAACTCCTCGAGGACAACCGCACCATCGCCAAGGAACGGCTGCTGGCGGAAATCGAGCCGAGCCAGGTCCGCAAGGGCATCGTCAAGAACATCGCCGACTTCGGCGCGTTCGTCGATCTCGGCGGCATCGACGGCCTGCTGCACATCACCGACATGGCCTGGGATCGCGTGACCGATCCGCGCAAGGTCGTCAAGATCGACGAGCAACTCGAGGTCTACATCCTCTCCGTTGACCGCGAGAAGGAAAAGATCGCCCTGTCGCTGAAGCACAAGACGCCGAACCCGTGGGCCAACGTCGAGGCCAAGTACCCCGTCGCCAGCCGGCACGAGGGCGAGGTCGTCAACGTGATGTCCTACGGTGCATTCGTCAAACTCGAGCCGGGCATCGAGGGCCAGGTCCACATCAGCGAGATGTCGTGGACCAAGCGCATCAACCATCCCGACGAGGTGGTTCACATCGGCGACCGCATCAGCGTGCAGGTTCTGAACATCAACAAGGAGAAGCAGGAAATCTCGCTGGGCATGTAGCAGGTCCAACCCAACCCGTGGGACAAGGTGGCCGAGAGCTACCCGACCGGCAAG
>JBBRIK010000348.1:0-6177 GCA_038221045.1 Gemmatales bacterium | reverse complement strand
CCCAGGCGGGTCAGGTGAGAATAGATCGCATGACAGTCCCACGAAAGCCGGCCGAAGACGGCATGAGCGTCGCGCGCCAGAATGGCGACCCGGCCATCCGGCTTCGCGTTCCGTGCCACGGCACCGTATTGACTCTCGAACTTCAACCCCTTGCCGCGCCGTTCCAGCGTCGAGAGCGGGAAATTGCCCTGCATCGGCACGCCGCCGCCTTCGAGGCCGCGTGCGAAGGCGTGGAACAGCGACTTCATCTTCCCCTCCTCGCTCGTTCCCCAGCAGGTCGTCAACCAGACGGGCTGTCCCGGCGATTGGCCGTGCGACCAGTCGGTGACGAAGCCGGACGACATCGGCCAGTCGCCGAAGTCGGTGTAGCTCTCGTAGCACTGGGCGCTCATGTCCTTGAACATCGACGCCAGTCGTTTGCCCTCGTCGTGCCCGGCGTTCTCGAACAGCGTGAAGGCCAGTTCCGGCTTCACTTCGCGAACCGCCTTGTTATAAATCTCGTTGTGCTTGCCCCAGCCGCCCTCCTCCAGCGCGTTGCGCCAATCGACGCCCTGCTTCATCAGGCATTGCATCCGCTGGCGCATCGGTTCGCTGCAGGCGAGTTTGTTCTTCTCGATCCACTCGCGCTCCTCGCGCGTCAGTTCCTTGAAGCCGGCCGCCTTGACGTTTTCGAGCAGGACGCGATTGCGGTCGCCGACATGAGCGTCCGTCGGCACGCCGCCCTCCGCGTAGCCATACATCTTCGGAAACCACGAATAGTTTACGCCCCACAGCGACGGGTAGTCGGCCGTCTGCTGGGCAAAGAGTTGCATCCGCCGAACCATGCGCTCGACGTCCGGCTGATAGGAGTGGTGATACGACAGTCCCTCGAAGTAGAAGCCCGGCGCGCGGACAACGGTCATGTCGATGAACTTGAGACGATGCCGCAGCAGCCGTTCGAGAAGCCGATCGTTGCTCGTCGGCTCGACGGCCAACTCAGCGGGCAGCCCGAGCGAGCGCAGCCGGGCCGCGAGTCCTTCGTTGACGCGCGGCAATTGCGTTGTGATGCTGCTGTAGGCCCCCGTCGCCGCGACCATTTCGAGGTTGGCGTCTTCCAGAACCTTCAGCCCCTCTTCCGTCGTCGGCCAGCAGGTGGTGCAGCCGCTCATCGACTGCGTGAAGAAGGGGCTGCGCCGATCGAGTGAGACGACCTGGACGGGAACCTTGCCGCTCGTACCGGCCTCCGTCTCGATCCAGAGTTGATGTTTGCCCGGCGGCAGGTCGGCGACGTTGAGCGTGAAGAGCCGGCTATCGTAGCCCCCTTCAACGGCGGGCAGTTTCAGAGAGCCAAACGCGAGCGGCTCCTTGCGATTTTCGATCTGAAGTCGCACCTTCGCCTCGCCCGCTTTCGTGCCGCGCGGCAGAAGGACGGTGTACGGAGCGTTCTCGGTACGAGCGAAGACGGTCCGCCAGCGATGCGGCACAAGCTGAATCGCGCCGACGTCAGCGGCCAGCAGCGAGAGCGTATGATTGCCAAGGAAGCGCGACGACAACGTCAGGGAAGTGGGGCCGAAGACGCCGGCAGGCAGACGCGGCACGATCCAGCCGAGATCATCCCTTGTGGTATTGAGCGCCCGCATCGCCCGGTTGAGAACGTCGGCGGCCGGCGTTCCCTTCGCGGCTGTCGTCGTCAGAGGCACGTCATCGCTCTTGAAGCTGAAGTGATCGGCGGCGAAGTCCTGTCCCGTCTCCGCGCGATACTCGCGCCGCGAGATTGCCAGCCACACGCCGGTATCCGGCGCACAGGTCGTCGGCACGAACAGCCGGCAGACCGGCCCGGTCTTGTGGACCGGCGCGGGAGCGACGAGCCGCAGCACCTCCGGAGCGGAAGCGGACGGGCCAGGAGGCTGGACGGGGACTGTCTTGCGCAGCCCTTCCTCGGTGACGCGGACGTCGGGCGGAAGACGCACGCCCTTGATCTTGCCATCGGCGCCGACGCTGAAGTTGCCGAGACTCGACTGATACTCGCAGCCGACCGGCAGATAAGCGATCAGGACGCTGAATCGGCTCTCCTCGCGCAACACGGAGCCGCCCTCGTCGCCGAGTGTCAGAGGCGTCGGGACCGGTGCGCCGCGCTCATCGACGACTTCGAGGCGAACCGGAGCGCAGCGGATCAGCACTTCGCCCTTGCTGATCTTGATGGCGGGATGTTCCGAGGTTGGCTCGATGCCCTTGAAGACGAGCGGAATGTTGCCGGGCCGAAGCACATGCTTGCCGGGAGTGAGCTTGACGCGTCCCTCCGTGGGATACGAGTAAGCGTCGCGGCCGGAAGTCTCCGCTTTCGGATTGAGGATGGGGACGATGACGTCGCTGTCGCCGAGCCGGACGCGGATCGGAGCGGTACGGGCCGCGACGTTGCCCTGAATGGTACGCCAGTAGAGGAGCGTATCGAGCTTCTCGTCCTCCTTGCCGAGCGCGACGAGGCGAAACCTCGCGCCCTTGCCGGCGTCGTCGAGAAGGTCGCCGAGATCGTCCTTCTTCTTGTCCTGGGCCAGAAGGGGCAGAACGAAAACGAGCAGCACGGGGAGGCGCAGGAGTCGCTGGCGCATCGGATGGCCTCTATGCGGAGGGAGGGATTCGTCGAGGCTGTTATACGAGGAGATGGCCCCTGAAACGCGAGAGGCGGGACCGTAGCGCTTTCGACGGTCCCGCCTCTCGTTCTTGCCGCTTGCGGCGTAGCGGTCTTTGGACTGCTACGCCGCAAGCGGCCCGTTATCGGCTCACTTCGGGGCGGGAACGGGAGCGACCGCGACGAACTTCTTGACGCGGAACTTGCCCGTGTTCTCTTCGAGCCACTTCTTCATGGCGGCGGGGACTTCCTGGAAGTTCTGCGGCTGAACGAAGCCGGCGTTCTGGGGCTGAAGCTGGTAGAAGACCTGCATCGGGGCATACGGATCGAAACGGCCAACTTGGGGAGCGTCCCAGTTGCCGGCGGCCAGACCCTGAAGGATCAACTTGCTCTCCTCGGCCGAAATCTCCTCTTCCTTGGCCGGGCCATTCTGCGTGCGATACTTCGCCAGCAGCAGCGCGGCGGCCAGGTAACGGTCGGCAGGCTCCTTCGCCTTGAGGCTGGTCATCGGCTCGGCCAGCACCTTGACGACCTTCTTGGCCAGTTCGACGTCGGCCTTGAAATTGCCGGCCTTGCTGTCGGTGACGTCGCCCATCGCGTTGACGATGTAGAACGGCTCGCTGACGTGCGGCTGGAGGAACAGCAGCACTTCCTGATCCTTCTCCAGCATCGGCGGCTGCTGAATCGGGAACGGACGAATCGGACGGAACGCGGGCTTGAGGCGGGGGCCATCGACCGGAGCCGGATCTACCTGCGCGGGGGCCATCGGCAGCATGCAGCCGACCTTGATGTGCGTCAGACCGTTGACGCCCTTGAGGGCGCTATCGACCTTGACGGTGAAGACGCGATACTCCGCCTTCTGCGTGTCGCCCTTGAAGCGAATCGCGGAGGTGTTCTTGTCCGCGACGGCAGTAACCTTGCCGACAACGATGGTCTCGGCCTGCATCACGCGTTGCGGGATGGGCTGAATGATGGGGCCGGCGACCCGAAGAGCCGAGGCCGCGCCTGCCATCACGAAGAGGCAGGTCAGTCCGGCGATCCAGTTGCGTCGCATGGTGATATCTCCTGAACAATGGGTAGGTGTATTCTAACGAAGCGAGCGGCGGGATTCATCCCGCCGCTCGCCGAGGACTCATCTTCACTCGCTCTTGGCAGCCACGAAGCGCTTGACGCGGAACTTGCCGGCGTTGTCTTCGAGCCACTTCTTCATCGCCTTGGGTTGTTCCTGGAAGTTTTGCGGCTGAACGAAGCCGGCGGTCTGGGGCTGCAGTTGATAGAAGACCTGCATCGGGGTGAGCGAATCGAATCGGCCAACCTGGGGAGCGTCCCAGTTCCCCGAAGCGATGCCCTCAAGGATCAACTTGCTCTCCTCGACCGACACTTCTTCCTCTTTCGCGGGACCCACCGGCGTGCGATATTTCATCACCAGCACGGCGGCGGCCTGGTAACGATCGGCAGGCTCCTTCGCCTTGAGACTGGTCATCGGCTCGGCCCAAATTTTGGAGACCTTCCTGGCCAGTTCGACGTCCGCCTTGAAGTTGCCGGCCTTGCTGTCGGTGACGTCGCCCATCGCGCTGATGGTGTAGAAGGGTTCGCTGACGTGCGGGCGGAGGAACAGCAGCACTTCCTGGTCCTTCTCCAGCATTGGCAACTGCTGAATCGGGAAGGGACGAATCGGCCGGCCCGGAAAAGGCTTGCGAATGGGCTGATCGTCGATCACGCCAGGAACGACCGGCGCGACGCCCATCGGCACCAGGCAGCCGACCTTGATGTGCGTCAGACCGTTGCCGCCCTTGAGGGCGCTGTCGATCTTGATGGTGAACAGACGATAATCGGCCTTCTGCGCATCGCCCTTGAAGCGCTCTGCCTTCGTGGGCTTCTCCGCGACGGTGGTAACCTTGCCGACGACGACCGTGTCGGCTTGCAGCATGCGCTGGGGGATCGGCTGGACGAGAGGCTGCATGAAGGGACCGGGCGCCGGCCGGGCCGAGACGCTGCCGGCCAGCAGGACGAAACAGGTCAGACTGGCGATAACAGAACTTCGCAAGATGAACTCTCCCGAGAAAATAGGAACAGGTGTTTGGTATTCGAGGTCAGGTTTCACTCACTCTTTGCCGAACACGAAGCGTTTGACGCGAACCTTGCCGGCGTTGTCCTTGAGCCACTTCTTCGCCAGGTCGTTGCGATCCATGAAGTTGGCCGGCTCTTTCCAGCCATCCGTCTCGTTGAGGCCCAGGCGCGAGAACAACTGCGGGGCATTGATCCGTGCGACGGAATCGTACTTGCTCCAGTCGGCTCCCGCCAGCACTTCGAGGAGCAGTTTGCTTTCCTCGGCGTCAATAAGCTCCAACTTCTCCGCGGCCGTGAACTGCGGTCGATACTTGCCGAGCAAGAGGGCCGCTGACAGCAGGCGATCTTCCGCGTCCTTGGACTTGAGTCCCTTCAGCGGGTCTTCCAGCAGGCCGGCGCAGCGCTTGATGAGGCCCACCTGCTGTTTGTACTGCTCGTTATCGCTCTTGTGAAATATCTGCAAATTGCGGACCAGATAGACATTCTCGACTGATGATTTGTACAGAAACAGGCACGCTTCCTGATCGGCCATCAGGAGACCGGGACGATAGCCAACCTTGATGTGCGTCAATCCCTTCGCGCCGACGAGGGCGGTCTCGATCTTGACGTTGGCGACGCCCAACTCACCTTCCATCGCGGTCTTGATCGTCTTGTTTTCGAGGGACGCGACCTTGCCGACGACGATGCAATCCGCCCTGGCAATCCAGTCGGTCAGCGGCGGAAGAGCAATGCGCTTGGCCGAGGCGAGAGGGGTGAAAAGGAACAGTCCAGCCAGGGCGGCGATACCGCCCCGAAGCAACTTCCGCATGAGACCGGTCTCCGAGATAAATTTGGGAATATCTAAATCAGACGAGGTAGAGAGGGCGCGCGATTGGTCGTTCTTCATAAATTAGAAGACATCTCGCTTGTGTCGAGCGAAAACCCGCCCGGAAGAGTTACTCTCTTGGATGCCACCCCTGCTCCCGAAGTTACATCTCCTGTAACCCCGCTGCCGCGCGTTCGTTTGAAGATCAACCGGAACTCTTCTCATCCCTGGATCTTCCAGAAGATGGTCGAGAGGCCGGCCAGGCACCTCCCTCCCGGAAGCATCGTCGATATCGAGCACCGCGATGGCCAGTGGGCCGGCCGGGGCTTCTACAACGGCCACTCGCGCATCACCCTACGAGTATTGACGTCCCAGCCGGACGAACCCATCGATGCCGCCTTCTTTATTCGCCGAATCGAGCGCTGCGTGGCCCTGCGCCGCCAGGCGCTCGGACTCGACGCCGTGACCGACGCCTATCGTCTCGTCCACGCCGAAGGCGACGGCCTGAGCGGTCTCGTCGTCGATCGCTTCGGCGGCGTGATCGTGATGGAGTTCTTCTCGGCCGGCATGTTCCGCGTCCGTCAATTGATCCAGGATGCCCTGTCAGCCCATTATCCCGGCGCTCACTTCTACTGGTTTGCGGAGGAGCACGTCCAGAAGCAGGAGTCGTTCGATTGCTACGAGCCGGAGCGGC
>JBBRIK010000347.1:0-6203 GCA_038221045.1 Gemmatales bacterium | reverse complement strand
GCCGCTCGCGCCCTGGCGCGCTACGGCAACAAGGCCGCCCTCGCGCCGCTGCTGAAGCTTGCCACGACGGCGGAGCCGGACCGTCCGGAGCGCGTGGCCGAGTGGTCCGGCCTCGTCGAGTCGGCGCTGGACGGACTCGCGGAGCTGGGCGATCCCGATGCCCTGCCGGCCCTGGCAGGGCTGCTCTTCAGCAAGCACGCCACGCATCGCAAGGGCGCGGCAAGGGCGCTGGTCTGGAGCGCTCGCGCCGAAGTGCCGGACGCGCTCGACACGCTGCGCCAGGCAATGCAACACGCCGATCCGCAGGTGAAGTATCACGCCGCCCTCGGCCTCGCCTATGCCGGCGACGCCTTCGTCCTCAATCTGCTCTTCTCGAACGAGGCGAGCCAGATCATCGCCGCCCCGGAGCGTCTTGTCGCCGCTCTGACGCTTGGACAGGCGGGCGAGGATCAGCAGGCCGTCTTCCTCGATGATGCCGACGAGAACATCCGCAATCAGGTGCTCGTGCTGCTGCTATTGCTCGAACTGAAGGACAACCACGGCGCGCCGTCGCGCTGTCTGGCGTGCCTGTCGTCGCTGATGCCGCGCGTCCGCCTGACGGCCGCGCGCGCCCTTGAACTGTTCAACGATCCCGCCGCGTTCCTCAACTTCGTCGTCGAGGTCTTCGACGATCGCGGCGAGGCCCAGCCCTGGAAGGTCAGCGCCGAGACCGTCGAGTCGCTCGCCCTGCTCGTGGCTCATGGGACGCCGTTGACCCGCGCCCGCACGGCCCTGTTGCTGCGATTGCTGGGACAGAAAGAACAAGCGCTCTGGGACCAGGCGTGGTCGGCTCACAGCCGGCGCTTCGCGGCCGAGTTGCAAGCGCTGCGTTCCCAGGCTCGTCCGGCTCCCCTCTCGCGCTACACGACGGAACAGCTCCAGGAACTGGCCTTTGGCGCATACGTCGGCCTGGTGCGCGATCAGGGACGGACGCAGCGCGAGCCGGCCGCGCGGATGGTCAACCTGCGGCGGACGGCCCTGCATCGCCTCTTGATCCTGGCCCGCTCCGGCGACCGGCATCACAAGTCGGCCATCGCCGTCCTGATTCAGGCGCTGGGCGATCCGAACAAGGACGTCCGCCTGCTCGCTTTCGAGTATCTCCAGAACCTCGGCCTGGATACTGCCACGCTCGGCGCAGAAGCTCTCGAAACGGGGCATACCGATCTTGGCGTCAAGGGACTCGAAGTGCTGACGGCGGGAGCGGGGGCCGTCGAGGGACAGGCCGTCCACGAACGGGTCATGCTGACCCGCAAGGACGATCTCGCGCTCGAATCGGCCCGGTTGCTGTCGGAGCGGCGCGGCATCGTCGCCGTCGCGGTCCAGGCTTTCGAGGCCGCTCACGAACCGCTCCGCGAGCGGGCCGTCACCTGGCTGGCCGGCGAGTACGACAAGGACGACCGCGCGAAGACCAGCCTCCGCGAGGGGCTGCAATCGCGCTATCTGAAGGTGCGCGAGTCCGCCGCCGTGGCGCTGGCAAACAAGAAGGACCCTGCTGCCTTCGACGCTCTGGTGAAGCTGCTGAACGCGGCCCAGGATGCAAGCAAGCAGCGCTCGCTGATTCAGAGTCTGACCACCCTCGGTGATCCGCGCACTCCCGACGCGCTGCTCGAACGACTGGAACAGGACCCTGGCGGGACGGCGCTCGTCGATGACTTGCTCAGGGCGGCGGGTGGATTCCGTTTACCCGCGTCGGCGGAGCGACTGTTCGGGCTGATGGACCGCAACCCGAAGTGGCGCAGGGGCTGCCACCAGGCGATTCGCACGATCAGTGGATACGACCAGAAGATTGAGGATCCCTACGACGAGAGGGCCGACCGCGAATGGCTGGAAAAGCAGCATCCGCGCCACGATGCCTTGCTCGCCCGGCTGATGGAAAAGTGCCTGGCTGCGGGCGAGGTCAAGCAATTGAGCGAGTTGATACCCGAGGTCCGGTTCGCTCCTGGGGCCGAAGTGCAGCCGGTGCTGGCCCAGCTCGCCGGCCATCCTGACAATGACGTGCGCCGCAAGGGAGTCGAGGCACTTGGCTGGCGGCTGCGGAAGCGCAAGGGTGCAGTCGAGCCGCTGCTGAAAGCGCTGCAGCACGCCGACCCCGAGACTCAGTTGAACGCCGCTGAGGGACTGGCGCGGGCGGGCCGATCCGAGGGACTCTCCGTTCTGCTGAGCGCCATCGACGTGATGCAGGACCAGGGCCAGCGCGAACGCGCCGTCCTGGCGCTGGGCGAACTGGCGGATCGCCGGGCGCTGGACAGCCTGCTCAAACTGGCGAACGACGAAACGAATGCGCTTCAATCCGCGGCTTCCGAGGCGATTGGCCACCTGGGCAAGACGGAGCGCGCGGCCGAGATCTTCCACCTGCTGGAGCGTTACTCGCGCGGCGGAACGATGAGCAGCGCCGCGCTGAAGGGGATGCGCTGGCTCGACACGCCCGACGCCTGGAAGTTGATTTGCGAACGCGCGGCCGACACTTCGTTCCCGGCTCGCAATCTCGCGATCAGTCTGCTGGGCAACAACGACGACCCGGCCACGCGCGAGTTGCTTGTGCGGGTCATTTCCGAAGCGGACCTCAACCTCGTTGAAGTCGCCGTCAAAGCTGCCCGCCGCATCTGGGGCGAGGATTCCCTCGAACCCGATTACGCTCGCATCCAGCACCAGAAACTGAACGTCAACGCCGTTCGGCCCTCTCTGGATCGCGTTTGTGAAAACGGTGACCCCAGCCGCATCCTCGCTGTCCTGTCTCGCGTCTCGCCGAATTATCAGGACGAGTTGGCTCGCAGTGTCATCAGCCGCCGGGAGCTGCCTCTGGAAGCCGCCCGTCAGGCGCTGTCGTCCACCGATCCGCGAACGTGTCAACTCGCAGCTCAGATCATAGGCCGGCTCGGCGTCCGGGCGGGAAACTGCGAGGCGCTGCTGGCGTCGGCCCTGAAACACTGGCGCGGCGAATGGGAACAGCGACGGCAGAGCATGTTCCAGTCCGGCTCGAAGGACACCTCGCTCGAACAGCGCGTGACGCCTTGTGTGCGGGCGCTGTTCTGGGCAGCGGGCCGGCTCGGCGCGGCCCACGAACAACTCCTCGAAGCGGCGGAAACCCGGCCCGAAGACGTCCTCTATCGCCCTCTGCGCGTCGAGGCGGTCAGCGCCCTGGCCACCTTCAAGATGACCGGCGCGGTGGCGGACGTACTGTTGCGCGCGGCCCAGGGCAGCGATCCCGTCGTGCGGACCCTAGCGGCGGACGTGCTGGGACGCAACGACCCCACGCGGGCGGCTCAGTTGGCCGAGAAGCTCCTGTCCGACAACACCAGTTTCGGTCGCATCGCCCATAGCAAGAGTGTGCCGCTCGATCCGCTCTTGAAGACAGCAGTACGGCAGATTCATTACCAGGGCGTCGTCCTGCCGCCTCTACTCGCCCGCCATGACGTCGAGACGCTGACGACGCTCGCGGATGACCGGGCGTTGCCGTTGGTCGCGCGACTTGGCGCGGTCGAGGGGCTTGCCTCGATGGCCAGCGAGGATGCGGAGACGCGGTTGGTGAGCGTCGGCCAGCGCGAGGGAGAGGAAGAGGATTTGCGGAAAGCGGCCTGGCGCGGGCTGCGCCGCTCGCGGCGAGCGCGGAAGAAAGCGATGATGATGTGATTCACGGAAGCGCGAAACGTGGCTTGACGAGATCGACCTCATGACCAGCGAAGCCCTCCCCGTCGAGGCCGGCTCTCCAGAGCAGGCGACGGAACACACCAGCGTCAAGCTCTCTTACGCCGGCCCCAGCACCGTGGTGGCCGACGAGAACCACACGCTCATCAAGCTGTCAGCCAACTTGCAGCGCGATGCCGTCCGTGTCGCTGGCACCATCGTTGATCCGCTGCGGCTGCGCGAGGCGCTGGCCGTCCTGTATGGCATCGTCGGCAGCGATTTCCGCTATGCGCCGAAGGATCGCACGGCCTATCTCGCCTACATGCGGATGCGGCGCGAGACGGCCGGCCTCGGCATGTGGAAGGCCCAGCAGGCCTATTTCGACTGGATTCAGCGGAACGATCCGCTCGCCTTTGTACCGCTCGATCCCGTCGTAACCGCGCATCCGGATCAATTGCTATTCGAGGTCTTCAGCAAGGACGAAGGGACCTACGCCAGCCTTGGACTCTCATGGCGCGCCTTCGCGCTCGATGCGCCTCCGGGCTACGGCACCACCAATGTCGAGTTCAGTGGCATGCTCCATGCCGCGCTGCAACAACTGCGTGGCTATCGGCCCACCCGCATCAACCTGGGTACCGAGCCAATCGGAGACGTCGCCGGCGCGGCCGAGGTACTCGACAAGAAGCTGAACGTCCCCGATTCCTGGCTGAGAGGGTTCCTTCAGGTGCAGTCGGCGACGACGTTCCCCCTCGACTCGTTCCACCTGGCCCCTATTGACTGCTACAACGTGCTGCGGCAGTTGCGGCTCAACGGCGACAAGAAGGGCCAGAAACGAGGCGTTCGCATCGAACTGATTCCGGGCGAGGCGGTCCGCCTTGTCCTCGAACCGTGGGAGGTCGTCATCCCCTCGACGTGCGGCGTCTTCGAGGGCAAGATCGCTCGCGTCATCCGCGTCTGGGGCCGTCGCCGGCTGATGCTCCTGCGCCGCTTGCTGCCGTTCGTCGAGGGAGTGGATGTTCATCTGCTTGGCAACGGCTTGCCGAGTTTCTGGATCTTCCGCGCCGGCGACATCACGCTGACTCTCGCCCTCAGCGGCTTCACGGCGGCGAACTGGTCGCAGGCGTTGAACTTCGATTTGCTGCTGCCGCGCAAGACCCAGGCGAGCAAGCCGCTGGAGAGCATCCTCAAGCATCTTCAGAGCGTATGGAGCGCCAGCGCCGCGGACCTCGCCAAGGCGACGGGCCTGAAGGGGGCCGTACTGCTCGAAGCGCTTCAGCAGGGCTGCCAGCAGGGCAAGCTGATGTTCGACCTGGCGTTCGGCGTCTATCGTCTGCGTCCTCTGACGAACGCGCCGCTCGACCTGGAACGGCTGGAGTATCGCAACCAGCGCGAGCGGACCGCTCACGACTTGCTGGTACGGCGTGGGGCTGTGCGGGTCGAGAAGGAGAACCACATTCCCGGCAGCGGTCTCGAACTGACCGGCAAGGTCGTCGTCGAGGAGGACCGGCGCGAGTACCGTCCGGTGATGCTGCTGGGCGACGAGGGCCAGGTGCTGAAGGCGGAATGCACCTGCACCTTCTTCCGCAAGCAGGGCCTGAAGGCTGGGCCGTGCGCTCACCTGATCGCCCTGCGGCTGGCCTATGCGGAGCAGGAGACGAAGCGCAAGACGAGCGGCGACCCGCGCCAGACGATCACGGTCGAGACGAAGACGTTCACGAAGCGCGACGCCGAGGGCGAGGATGTCATTCAGGTATCGCTCGAACGCCAGCGTCTGAAAGTGCGCTGGGGACGAGGCGGCAAGCCGATGCGGTTACAGACGATGGCGTTCAGCACGGTCGAGGAGGCGCGAGCAGCGTATTTCACGAAGGTCGATGACGCGAACACGCACGGCTACCTTGACGCGACGGCGGGATGAATGGTTAGCCGCGACGCGAGTCTTCGAGCGGAGCGCGTGGCGCGATAACGTCGGACGCGCTCCGCTCGAAGACTCCGCGTCGCGGCTAACCTGGGTTTAACACACGAAACCATTGGCCTCAACTATCATGGCGAAGAAGCGACTCGACCTCATTACCTTGTGGCGTCTCATCACGCAGGCCGGCGGCATCCCGGCCTACATCGAGGCCCAGTTGCGCGAACGCGGCCTGTTCGTCGAACGGGTCGATATCGAGGGCATGGCTGACAAGGATCGCGACGCTTACAAGAAGTCGCTTCGCGCCGAGGCGGCGGAACGCCGCAAGCTCAAGGCCGAGGCGTGGAAAGCCTATCGCGCCAATCACATCGTCCATCTTGGCGAGGGCATTTACTGGACCGACGTCACACGCCCGGACAAGTGGGACCTGCCCAACGCCGAGGAACGCGCCGCCGAGAACGAGTTGCCCTCGCTCGATTCGCCGCAGCAACTGGCGGAAGCGCTCGGCCTGAGCATCTCGCAGTTGCGCTGGCTTGCCTATCATCGCGAGGCGGCGACGATGATCCACTATCGCCGTTTCACCATCCCCAAGCGAAACGGCAAGGAGCGTCCCATCTGGGCGCCGCTGCCG
>JBBRIK010000346.1:0-6205 GCA_038221045.1 Gemmatales bacterium | reverse complement strand
GGAAAAAGCCACGAGTTCATCGTGGTGAAGTTTGGCCTGATCGCCGGCTTTGGCGAGGGTGCTGGAGATGGTATCCCTGGACACCCCAGTCAGGCGACTGGTGCTGCGGATGCCGCAGCCCTCGCGGATGTGGTCGAGGACGGAGACGACCTTGTCCGGGGGCAGTTGGGATCGCTCGAAGGCGGTGCCCTTGCGCTGGGAGTAGGACCGCTTGCAGGTGCGGCAGTAGACCATGCGGATCCGCTTCTCGCGGCCGCTCCAGCCGCGGAAATAAACGTTGCCGTGGCCGCGTTTGCCGTGGTCGGGGCAGTCGGAATTGTGGCAGAGGCACTGCTCGATGGGGAGGCCGGACGCTTCGGACATGGCGCAAGCCCTTGACGTGGCTGATCTCGGGGATACCATCCCCTCCAGGCTATTCTACACGCCCTGCACGCCCGTCAAGGCCACCACCGGACCTCCCGTCGCCCCGATTTACCCAAGGTTTTTCCCAAGAATCTTACCCAAGATTACCCTTGCCCGATCTCCTTGTCAGTTCTCTACTTACAGTGGACAGACCCGGGATCGAACCGGGGACCTAAGGATTTTCAGTCCTTCGCTCTACCAGCTGAGCTATCTGTCCGCGCTTCCTGTTCTCATCGTAGGACATCCGAAAAACGCCGTCAACCCTCCGAAACCCGTCCTCTTCTCGTCAATTCCCGAACAGAGACCTCCGCGCTGCCGTCACCTCTTGTTGCTGCCAGCGCGCCGCATCCTTCACAACCAGTTTGCCGATCGTCTCCACCGCCTTGTGACAACGCATTGCCGTCGGATGCGTCACGTCCAGTTTCACGGCGGGGATTCCCTGCCTCTGCAGATCCTCCGGCCACTGCGACTCACGCGAGACGACGCCGTCCCCTGCCTGCGCCCCTGTTCCCACCACGCACACGAATTGCACCTCCTGCGGGATCCGCCGATCCGACCGCCAACCCGTCGCTTGCTTCCGCCAGTCCTTCGTCAGCGAACGGAGAAACACCTGCTGATTCTTACGCACCGTCGCCAGCTTCGCGAATGAGGAGCCACCATTCGGCGAACAGACCTGGATCACTCGCGTCACTCCGGAATCCGGCGTATCCTCCACGAACTCACGGGCAATCAGCCCGCCCGCACTGTGGCCAATTAGCACGATCTCCTCGTATCCCTGTTCCTTCAGCCAGCGCACGTCGTCGCGCAGAGCGCTGCCCGAGGCTACCTCGTCCACCGCCACGTCCTGAGCGTACGCGAAGGCGTAGACGTCGCCCTCCGCCGCCAACTCATTCACCAGCCGCGAGCCGCGCTTCTGCCAGTCCCGCAAGGCCGGCTTCACAACGTTCTCCTTGCTGAATGGATGCACATGAAGACCATTCAGAAGGACAATCGCCCGTTTCTGGCCCGGCGAGCGGGCCATCAATTTGCCGGGCGGAGGTTCCGGCACTACTTGCTCGAACCGCGACTCCACGCGCGGAGCGGCACCCAGCACCACACACGACAGAAGCAGAGTCATCGTCATTCTCGTCCCCTCCTGAGCCGGGAGCCACCCGACGTCCGTTGACGCGCGAGGGCGGTTTGCATCATAATCGGGAGGCTGAAGGAGTAAAGACGTCTCCGCGCGCTCGTCCAAGGAGGGTTTCTCATGAGCGTTCTGCCCGACTGGCAAATTCAACGCGACATCGTCATCGAGCCATTCGCCACCGAGGCGGCCCGCCAGGGCGTCATTTCCTATGGCGTTTCCAGCTACGGCTACGACGTCCGCGTCGGCCGGCACTACAAGGTCTTCACCAACGTCCATTCCGCCGTCGTCGATCCAAAGCTGTTCAACCCGACCTCCTTCGTCGATATCGAGGCCGACTCCTGCCTCATTCCGCCCAACTCGTTCGCTCTCGCCGAGACCGTCGAATACCTCGAAATCCCCCGCGACATCATCGCCGTCTGCGTCGGGAAATCGACGTATGCGCGTTGCTTCAAAGGGGATACGCGCGTCGCCCTCGTCGATGGTACTGCGCCGACCCTGGAGGAGATGGCTCGACGCGCCGAGGAGGGCGAACTCTTCTGGGGCTACAGCATCGGTGCGTATGGACGGCTCATCGTCTCCCTTCTCGAAGCCCCCCGATGCATCGGCCAGGACAATCTCCTCGAAGTGCAACTCGACAAGGGCGATCCCATCTTCTGCACGCCGGATCATCAATTCCTCACCCGCGATGGGCGAATGATCGAAGCGGACCAGCTTCAGCCCGGCACCTCGCTCATGCCCCTGTACCGCTACCTCGTCCGGGGCTACGAGACGGTCTATCAGCCCTTGACCGGCCATCTTCTGCCCACCCATCGACTCGCGGACGAATGGAACGTCAACAACGACATCTACCCTAGCGTGCCCGGAACCCATCGCCACCACATCGACCGCAATCGACGAAACAACTGCCCCTGGAACCTCTGTCGCGTTCCGGCCGCGGAACATATCCGCATGCACAACCAGGAAACCTACGGCGAGGACTTCGATCCGGACGAACACAGCACCGCCATCCGTGAGGCCCTCCAGCGCCTTCGCGAAGATCCTGCCTGGCGCGAGAACTACACCACCGCCCAGCGCACTCGCGCCCTGGCTTTCTGGCACGAGGAGTCCTACGCGGCCACGCGAGCCAGCCTCCTCGAAAGCCGGCAATTCACAAGCGAATCGACGCGTGAGGCCCACCGCCAGGCAATGCTCCGCCGTTATGCCGAGCAGGGCGAGCGCCTTCGCCACGGGGAACGAATGAAGCAGGCCTGGGCGAATGATGACGCCCGCCGGCAACGACAGGCCGAAGTCGCTCGACAGATCAATCTTCGCTCCGAGATCACGGCGGAAGAGGTGCGGTCCGCGCTCGACCAGACCGGCTCCCTGCGCGCGGCGGCGCGCTTGCTCGGCTGCGATCGCTCGGTGTTCCGGCGTTTCCCCGAGGTGATTCACTCCTTTCGGGGAACAGGTGCGGTCAAGAACCACAAGGTCGTGAGCGTCCGGCCTATTTCGGGAACGCACGACGTCTACTGTCTGACCGTCCCGGAAGCCGGTAATTTCGCTCTGGAGTCGGGTGTGTTCGTCTCGAATTGCGGCATCATCGTTAATGTGACTCCCCTGGAGCCGGAATGGCGCGGCAAGGTCACCATCGAGATCAGCAACACGACGCCCCTGCCCGCCAAGATCTACAGCGGCGAAGGCATCGCTCAGATTCTGTTCTTCCGGGCCGACGCTGTCTGTCGCACCAGCTACGGCGATAAGAAGGGCAAGTATCAGGACCAGAAGGGGCTGACTCTGCCCTTCGTCCTCGGATCCTCAGCGGCTCAGTGATTTCCTTCTGGGGAGTGAACATATTCTCAGGATAATATCTAGACAGAGGATCAGGTAGCGATTACACTCATCATTCCCAGCAGAGAGAAGGCCGACAACAAAGAGAGCAGCCCTTCAGTTTCTCCCTCGCGGTTTCAAACCCGATCGCTTGCGAAGAAGGTTCCGCTTTTGCTCATCAGAGCGATGGTGCGGAGAATCCTTGCAATGGTTTTAGCGGGCGCGTGAGAATCGCGTTAAGAGATGGTGCAAAGGGTGAGTTCTCATGGCACATTGAACGATGCCCAGTCTCTCGGGGTAGGGAATCGTTCACCTGTCTTGCTGGCTTCTCCCTTTGACGGCGGCCGCTAATCCTCAGGATAGTTCTCATGGACATCACCCGTCGCTACACGACCGAGGGGCAAGACCCCTTTGCCGCTTTGACTTTCGTTCCGCGCACCTCGCGTATCGCCAATCCGGACGGCACCGTCGTTTTCGAGATGCGCGATCTACTCGCTCCCGAGGGCTGGTCCCAGGTCGCAGTCGATATCCTCGCTCAGAAATACTTCCGCCGTGCGGGCCTTCCGCAACAGAACGACCACGTTCCTGAAGACGGCGTACCCGAATGGCTTCAGCGGACTCGCCCTGTCGCGGGTGATCCATGCACCGGCCAGGAGACCGATGCACGCCAGGTATTCCGCCGGCTCGCAGGCTGCTGGGCCTACTGGGGTTGGAAGGGCGGGTACTTCTCGTCGGAGCGCGATGCAAGGGCGTTCTTCGACGAGACGTGCTACATGCTCGCCAACCAGATGTCGGCCCCGAACAGCCCGCAGTGGTTCAACACGGGACTGCACTGGGCCTACGGCATCGACGGCCCCGCACAGGGACATTACCGCGTCGATCCGGCCACAAAAGCGGTGGTGCGTTCGACTTCGGCGTATGAGTTCCCATCGCCCCATGCGTGCTTGCCGTACCACGCCCTCGTCACGACGCCGGCAGGTCCGGTTGCGATTGGCGAGATCGTCACGAAGAACCTGATTGGCCTACCGGTTTACGACCAGTCGGGGGTGACCCGCGTCGTGGCAGTTAAGAACAATGGAGTCAAGGCGGTCTATCGGGTTCGCCTCGCCAACGGCAACACGATTGAAGCCACCGCCGATCATCTCGTCCTGGCGTGTGATACACACAAGGGCCGCAGGGAGTGGGTGCAGGTCGGACAGCTTCGTCCGGGAATGCGCTTGCATCAGCGCACCGACACGACAATCGAGACCCTCGGAAGCGAGATGCAGGAAGCGGAAGCGGCCCTGGCCGGCTGGCTTCAAGGGGACGGCTTCGTGGGGCAGTACGCCCACGGGACGAATCGCAGTCTCACCATTGAGGCCGAAGCGGAAGGAGCAGTCGGGCTACAGACCCTGGCCGTCCCAACTCGATCAGTTGCCAGGTTGCGCGATGAGATCATCGAAGCAATCGAGTATGTCGGCGAAGAGGAAGTCTTCGATATCGAGACCGAGAGCCACGACTTCCTCACCAACAATGTCGTGGTCCACAACTGTTTTATCCAGTCGGTCAAGGACGATCTCGTCAACGACGGCGGCATCATGGACCTCTGGGTCCGCGAGGCCCGCATCTTCAAGTACGGCTCCGGCACCGGCTCGAACGTCTCCACGCTGCGTGGCGAGGGCGAACCGCTCTCCGGCGGCGGGAAGTCCAGCGGCCTGATGAGCTTCCTCAAGATCGGCGACCGCGCCGCAGGGGCCATCAAGAGCGGCGGCACAACACGAAGAGCCGCGAAGATGGTCGTCCTCGATCTCGATCATCCCGACATCGAGGAGTTCATCAACTGGAAAGTGGTCGAGGAGCAGAAAGTCGCCGCCCTCGTGTCCGGCTCGCGCAACCTGAACCGGCACCTCAACGGCATCATGAAGGCCTGTCACGCCTGGCCCAAGGACGAAGAGAAGTTCGACCGGGCCAAGAACACCGACCTACGCAAGGCCCTCGTCGAGGCGAAAAAGGCCCTCATCCCGGCCAACTACAGCGAGCGCGTCATCCACCTGGCGAAACAGGGCTTCGCGTCGATCCAGGTCGAGGAGTACGACACCGACTGGAACTCGAAGGCGTACTACACCGTCTCCGGCCAGAACAGCAACAACTCCGTCCGCATTCCCAACACCTTCATGGATGCGGTGGAGGACGACGGCAACTGGAACGTTTACTGGCGCACCGAGAAAGAGAAGGCGAAGAAGGAAGGCCGAACGCCGAAGCCGAGACGAACCATCCGGGCGCGCGATCTGTGGGAGCAGATCACCTACGCGGCCTGGTCGTGTGCCGATCCCGGCGTGCAGTTCGACACCACGATCAACGAATGGCACACTTGCATCAACGACGATCGCATCAATGCGTCGAACCCGTGCGTTACGGGCGATACGCTGATCTCGACGACGGATGGTCTGGTCCGCATCGATGAGTTGCTCGAACGCGAGTTCAGCGTCATCGGCGCCGATGGCAAGCCTCACGCGGTCCGTCCCGCCTTCCAGACAGGTGTGAAACCCGTTTATCGCCTGCGCACGAAGGCAGGTTTCGAGGTGCAGCTGACGGCCGATCACAAGGTGCTCACCGCCAACCGGGGCGATGTGCCGGCGCACCAACTCACGAAGGACGACGTCGTCCTGCTCGGACAGGGACTGTTCGCGGATCGCCGAGAGGAAGACCGCAACAACGGCTGTCTGCATCTGGACGAGAGAATCGCTGAAATCCTCGGACTCATGGTGGGCGATGGCTGCTTGATGGGCGCGGAAGAGACTGCCCTTCTGACGCTGGCCCCGGAAGAAGAGGCCATCGCGAGCCGGATCCAGGAGAGTCTGCACTCCTACAAGGCGGAACACGCTCGGGACG
>JBBRIK010000345.1:0-6234 GCA_038221045.1 Gemmatales bacterium | reverse complement strand
GACTCCATCCGCGCCTTCGACAAGCTGCGCGCCAAAAACCAGAACGGTCCGCGGTGGTCCTTCCTTGACGGCCCCATCACCGCCAATAATCCGATGGGCGTGCATCATGCCTGGGGACGCACCTACAAGGACGCCTACCAGCGCTATCACGCCATGCTCGGCCAGCATCTGCGCTACCAGAACGGCTTCGACTGCCAGGGACTCTGGGTCGAAGTCGAGGTCGAGAAGGAACTCAAACTCGCCTCCAAACGCGACATTGAGAACCTCGTCCCCGGCGACACCTTCGCCAGCATCGATCGCTTCGTGCAGTTGTGCAAGGATCGCGTCGATAAGTTCGCGCGCATCCAGACCAACCAGTCGATCCGTCTCGGCTACTGGATGGACTGGGACCGCACCGACGCGGACTGGGCCAGGCCGCCCGATGAACGCAAGTCGTACTTCACGATGTCGGAGGAGAACAACTATACCATCTGGTCCTTCCTCAAGAAATGTCACTCGCGCGGCCTGCTCTATCGCGGCTACGACGCCATGCCGTGGTGCGCCCGCTGCGGCGTCGGCATCAGCCAGATGGAGATGAACGAGGGCTATCGCGTCGTCGCGCACCGGGCCGTCTTCGTCCGTTTGCCGTTGCGCGATCGTCCCGGCGAGAACCTCCTCGTCTGGACGACGACGCCGTGGACGCTGACCAGCAACGTCGCCGCCGCCGTCAATCCCGAGTTGGTCTATCTCAAGATCAAGCAGGGCGATCAGATCTACTACGTCGGCAAGGGCGCATTCTCCGCGCGGCGCAAGGAAGACGAGTTCAAGGACAAATCGCAGTGGGTCGAGGGCGTGCCAAAGCTGAAGTCGCTCGAACAGCACTTCAAGGAGAAGAAGGGCGGCTTCGAGATCGTCGGCGAGGTCAAGGGGGCCGACATGGCCGGCTGGGCCTACGATGGCCCGTTCGACGAATTGCCCGCCCAGCAGCACGCGCACGGCTACCCGCTTGAGATCGCGAAGGTGGTCGAGAAGCAGAAGTGGGCGCCGGCGGTCAGCGGCCGCGAGGCGCATCGCGTCGTCCTCTGGAAGGACGTCAGCGAGGCGGAAGGCACCGGCATCGTTCACATCGCGCCGGGCTGCGGCAAGGAGGACTTCGGTCTCGGCAAGGAGCAGGGGCTGCCGCCGATCGCGCCGCTCGGCGAGGATGGCGTCTACGTCGAGGGCTTCGGGCCGCTGACGGGCCGAAATGCCGTGACGCCGGAGGTGGCCGAGGCGGTCCTCACGAGCTTGCAGGAGAAAGGACTCCTGTTCGCGACAGAGAAGTATCCGCATCGCTATCCGCACTGCTGGCGCTGCAAGACCGAGTTGCTCTATCGCCTCGTCGATGAGTGGTTCATCTCGATGGACTGGCGCGATGAGATCATCGACGTCGTCGATGACATCCGCTGGATTCCGCCCGACGGTCAGGCCAAGGAGAAGGATTGGCTGCGGAACATGGGCGACTGGATGATCTCGAAGAAGCGCTACTGGGGACTGGCGCTGCCGATCTGGGTCGATGACGTCACCGGCGAATTCGAGGTACTCGGCTCGCATCAGGAGTTGAAGGAGCGCGCCGTCGAGGGATGGAGCGAATTCGAGGGCCACAGCCCGCATCGGCCTTGGGTCGATACGCTCAAGATCCGCAATCCGAAGACGGGCAACCTTATGTCGCGCGTTCCCGACGTCGGCAATCCCTGGCTCGACGCCGGCATCGTCCCCTATTCGACGATGCGCTACAACAGCGACCGCGCCTACTGGGAGAAGTGGTTCCCGGCGGACTTCATCACGGAGTGCTTTCCCGGACAGTTCCGCAACTGGTTCTATGCCCTGCTGGCCATGTCAACGATGATGGAGAAGCGTGCGCCCTTCAAGGTGCTGCTCGGCCACGCTCTCGTCCGCGACGAAAAGGGCGAGGAGATGCACAAGGCGCGCGGGAACTCGATCGAGTTCAACAGCGCCGCCGACGAGATGGGCGCCGACGTGTGCCGGTGGCTCTATTGCCGGAACAATCCCACGCAGAACATCAACTTCGGTTATGGGCCGGCGGACGAGGTTCGCAACAAGTTCATCCTGAAGTTGTGGAACAGTTACAGCTTCTTCTGCAACTTCGCCCGTCCCGATGGCTTCGACCCGACTGCGCCTCAGGTGCCGATCAAGCAGCGCCAGGACATCGATCAGTGGATCCTTTCCGACTTGCAACTCCTCATTCGCAAGGCGCGAAACTGCTTCGAGGAGTTCAACGTCATGTCGTTCTGTCAGGAGGCCGAGCGCTTCGTCGATGACAAGGTGTCGAACTGGTACATTCGCCGGACTCGCAAGCGCTTCTGGAGCAAGAACACTGCACTGGACGCCGCCCAGAGCCGGGACAAGCTCGCTGCCTATCAGACGCTCTACACCGTCCTGATGACGCTGACGAAGCTGTTCGCGCCCATCCTTCCATTCTTGTCAGAGACGATGTATCAGAACCTGAAGGCAGGCGCGGACAGCAAGGAGAGCGTGCATCTGTGCGACTATCCGGCCGTCGAGGAGACGCTCATCGACGAGCGACTGTCCGAGGACATGGACGCCCTGCTCGATCTGGTGACGCTCGGACAGTCGGCCCGGCAGACGGCGAAGGTCAACGTCCGCCGGCCGCTGGCGGAGTTGAAAGTGCAGTCCAGCAAGGAAGCGGAGCGCAATGCCGTGCGGCGCTTTCCCGATCAACTGCGCGAGGAACTGAACCTGAAGAAGGTGACGCTGCACGATGCGAAGAGCGGAGCGCTGTTGCGCATCGAAGTGAAGCCGAACGTGAAGAACCTGGGGCAGAAGTTCAAGGAACGCAGTCGCGAAGTCCAGGCGACGCTCGCCAACTGCTCGCCTACTGCCGTCGCGGCTTGCGTCAAGGCTGGCGAGGTGTTTGACCTGAACCTGCTGATCGATCCGTCCAAGCTCACGACAACGCTTTCCGAGCCGATCCTGCTTGCTCCCGAAGACGTCATCATCGACTCGAAGGCCCCCGAGGGCTGGGTGGCGGCGCTCGGCAAGGACGCCCAGGTGTTGCTCGATACACGCATCACGGAGGCACTGGCGAGCGAGGGTCTGGCGCGTGAGGTGGTCCGCCGTGTGCAGGATGCGCGCAAGAAGGCTCAACTCGACATGGAAGACCATATCGTGCTGGGTCTTAGCAGCGATTCTCCGCCGCTGTCGCAGGCTATCAAGACGCACGAGAAATACATCGCCGTGCAGACCCAGACGGATAAGTGGGAAGAGATTGCGGTCCTGGAGCAAGGGCCGGCTGCTCATGGAGAGACGGCCAACGTCGAAGGCGCCTCGCTGACGATCGCGCTGCGGAAGGTGTGAGGGGGGCCATCCTTCCCTCGTTCCCACGCTCTGCGTGGGAACGAGGAGCCACTCAGAGCCAGACACATGAGGCACACTTATCAGCGGGTTTCTGCTTGCCCTGGGGCCGGTCTGTCCTGAGAATGCTGACACTCCGAAGCGTTCGCTTCGTTCCTGGCCCATCCAACAGCGAGGAATGACCTCATGGCAGTTCCCAATGATCCCACGGCAGACAACTCGAATACTCCCCTCGACAAGAAAAGCACCTGGGAAGGCATCATCACCATGACGCCCGTGGTCATGGCTATCGTGGCCACGGTGCTGGCCGGCCTGTCGTCGAGCGAGATGACGCAGGCGCAGTACCATCGCTCGCTGGCGGGCCAGAATCAGTCGAAGGCCGGCGATCAATGGGGCTTCTTCCAGGCCAAACGCATTCGCGGAAATCAGATGGAAAACGAAGTCGATCTGCTGCCGGTGACGTCCAGGGCCGGACCTCTCAAGCCGGGGATCCTCAAGGCCGCGACGGCTCGCCTCGCCCGGATCCTGAAGGAAACGAAATCCAGGGCTGAGGCCCTCAGGGACGCCGCCAAGGAGAAAAAACAGGCAGAGGTTGAAGAAGCAGCGAATGAGTTCCTCGAAGAGCTGAAAAAGAACCCACCCGAAGGGCTTGTGAAGACCGTCACGAGCGACCTTGAGAAAAACAAGGACGTGTTTCAGTACCTCGGCACGCGCAAGTTGCCCCCCCCGCCCCCAGAAGATCCGGAGCGGAAGGAAGTGCTCGCCGACCCCCAACTCAAGGAGTGCATCGCGGCCCTGATCGATCGCAAAACGGAGGAAGAGATCGCCCCCATTATCCGCAAGGTGAAGGGATCGACGCTGCGAACGGCTATTCATGCCGCGGAATTGCACGCCAAACAATTCGAGGATTCCAGCGAGCCGACGAACAAGCAGGTCACCGGCCTCGCCATCGCGATGAGTGGGCCGATCCGCCTCGCCGCCTTGTACCAGAACCTGGTTATCACTGCGGAAGCGTTAATGCCCGAGGCGGCGGAGGGTGGGGATTCGATGAAGGACCCCGTGAAGGCCGCCGCAACTGTAAACGCGACGCTCAAGTCGGCTGCGGAGAACCTGAACTCGCTGATCAAATCCGCCCAGCATGACTACACCGCCCGGCGCTATCGCGCGGAGGCGGGGAACAACCTCAATACGGCCCTGTTGTACGAGGTGCAGGTGCATCGTTCCGATGCTGACTCGAACAGTCATCGGAAACGCAGTTCGTTCTTCTTCTTCGGCATGCTCGGCGCCCAGTGCGGCGTCGCCATCGGCTCAATCGCGTTGGCAGCCCGGCGCAAGAGCCTGCTGTGGTTCCTGGCCGCCTTTGCAGGCCTCGTGGCCATCGGCTTCAGCGGCTATGTCTACCTGTCGCTGTGAGAGCGGACCCGCCGCTTGCGACCTGGCAAAGAACGCCAGGCCGCAAGCGGCGGTCGAATCTTCCACTTCGTTGAGGGGTCCGTCGCACCATCATGCTGTCAACCACGCCGCGCTCGCTGACCGTCGCCGAAATCGAGTTGACGCTCGATCCCGCCTGGTTCCCCTTCACGACGACCGCCGAACTGGAGCCGCTCCGGGGACTCGTCGCTCAGCCGCGCGCCGTCCGCGCTCTTGAACTCGGCATCGGCGTTCGCGGCAACGGGTACAACATCTTCGCCATCGGCCTGTCCGGGACCAACCTGCCGCGTCTGCTCCGCACCTTCGTCGAGACGCGGATCGCCGGCCAGCCGACGCCGCCCGACTGGGTCTTCGTCAACAACTTCGATGAGCCGGATCGTCCTCTCGCACTGTCACTGCCTGCCGGACAGGGCGCTCAGCTCAAGCGCGACATGCACGAGTTGCCGTTGAAGCTCGTCCAGATCCTCCCGCGCGCCCTTCAGTATCAGGGCTTCAACCAGGAGAAGGAACGCCTCCAGCGCGATTGCAATCAATACTGCGAGGAACTGTTCCAGCAACTGCGCGAGGCGGCCACTCAGCGCGAGCTGCACATCGAAATCGGCCCGGAAGGCAATCTCGTCTTCGCTCCTCTGCGCGAACTGGTCCCCCTCACAGCCGAGGAGACGGCCCAGTTGAGTCCGGAGGAACTCGAATCGTTCTTGCAGCGACAGGTCGAACTGCTGCGTGAAACGCAGCCGATCCTCGAACAGCAGCAGGCGGCAATCATTGAACTGGGAAAGGCCATCCAGAGCATCGAACGCACTTTCGCCGAAGCGGTCCTGACCTCGACGATCGATCCACTCTGGCAGCACTACACGGCCGAGCCGGTCCGCGCCTGGCTCGAAAGCGTCAAGCAGCACATGCTCGACAATCTCGCCCCGTTCTTCGGCATGCCGCTGCCGCCTCCACCGGAACAGAGCGAAGGCCAGCCTTCGCCTCCCATGCCGGGGCTTCCCCCCCCGCTGCCGGGGAACTGGGACTACGAGGTCAACGTCGTCGTCGATAACACCACCCAGCAGGGGCCGCCTGTCCTCGTTGAGGACGTGCCGACGTACAAGAACCTCTTCGGCTTCGTCGAACGCAGTTTCGACTTCAGCGGCCGAATCCTCACGCACTTCACGCAGATCAAGTCCGGCTCACTGCTGCGCGGCAACGGCGGCGTCGTCATCTTCTACCTCGACGACGCCATCGATGAGATGCAGATGTGGAAGGAGTTGAAGCGCACCCTCAAGAACCGCCGCATCCAGATCGACTCCTATGACACGAACATCCCGCTCGGGGCGTCGGGCCTGAAGCCACACGCGATCCCCCTCGACGTCAAGCTCGTCGTCGTCGGCAGCCCGAACCTGTTCTACTACCTCAGCGTTATGGACCCCGACTTCACGCAGTTGTTCAAGGTCAAGGCGGAGT
>JBBRIK010000344.1:0-6236 GCA_038221045.1 Gemmatales bacterium | reverse complement strand
CCCTTCGATTATATTTGATCCTCGATGCTTGCTACGCCGCCGGGGCGATGCCGGCCATCCAGTCCCCACGCGGGGAAGCCATCCAGGAAGATGTCTACAGGCAGGCAGAAGAGGTGCTGCCCGATTCCGGGGTCGCTTTATTGTGTTCATCCAGTCAACACGATCGTTCAAAAGTGATGCCGGGGGAAGGCCGGACCATGTTCACCGGCGCGCTTCTGGACGTCCTGACCGGTTCCAGCAAAGTCGCGGGCGCGCCGGCGGGTGATCGGTGGTCTCTGCGCGAGGTCGGGAAGCTGACCCTGGGGCTGCTCGTAACGAAGTACAAGGCGGCGGCGATCCAACCGGAAGTACACTCGCCAAGCCAGCAACATGGGGGAGAGATTGCGGACGTGCGGCTGTTCCCCAACCCCATTCGGTTTGCCCTCCCGCCGGCCGAACCCGCCGAGCCGGCGACGGAGTGGTGCCTGATCCTCTCGGACTGGGCGGAGACGACTGCTGGCGCAGCCGCCTCCATCCCCATGCTCGCGGCCTTGTCCGACCTGCCAAAGATGTCCCGCCGCGCCCTGAGTATCCTGAAGCGTCCCCCTCTTGCCAGCGAGCCGGTCGGTCGTCATCGGGGGACCGCTGCCGCTGCCGACTGGACCTCGCTCCTGACTGCCGTCCGGGATGTTTCCCGGATGGAGCTGGCGGTGTTTGATCTGAGCGATCTGGAGCCGGTTGTCCTGTTCCTCCTGGGGGTCCGGACGGTCGCCCGGCGAGGTGTCACCATTTGCGTCCATCGCAAGCCCCACCAGGATCCCAGCCAACTCCCGTTCTACCTCAAGGAATTGAATCTGATTCCGTTCGAGGGCCGCAGCCGTGTGGAGATCCGAGAACACTTTCGGGGCCGGGTGGAACTCGGGTTTCGATCCCTCAAGAATGCGCCCGGCCGCTACCAGGACCTCCCCGGCCACGATGCCGTGCGCTGGTCCCCGGCCGACCCGGCCCGGCGAAGTCCCCGGCCGCCACGCCAGCAATTGCTCCTGCTTGGCCCTTACAACGACGGCTACCGCAAGCGGAACCTCCTGGTACTTCAGGAGAGGTTGGTCCCTGAGATCGAGGCGGCGGCCCCGGATGACCGGGGGGTGCCGGCGAAGGACACGCCCAGGTTAGTGGTCTCCTCCGAGATCCTGTCCGCCGGGTTGGCATCCCAGACGGTGTTCGAGGAAATTCGGTTCACCGACTACTGCCTTATCGATTGGACGGGGTTTTTGCCGAACGTGTTCTTTGAACTCGGGGTTCGCGTCGCGTGCAACCCGATCGCCCCCATCTGCGCGATCGAGGACAATCCCGCCCACACCTGGACTCCGCAAGAAACTGCCTTCTCGAAACTGTACTCTCCGATCCGGTATCCTCTCGACTCCACCTCGCCGGAGGGTCCGTTCAAGGACATGTGCCAATCGTTCTTTCAGCGACGCCGGCCCAACCCGGTGTACGACCGCGTCTGGGCGGAGGTGGCCCCGGCGGACGAGGTCGGACTGATGGATGTGGTCCGGCTGCTTCGTGAGGCGGCGGAACCCTACGAGCCACTTCGGGAAGGGGGATACCCCGTCCCCCCTGTCTACCCTGACCAGCACCTGGCTCGGAACCGCATGAGCGAAGCGTATTTGGAGCGGCTGCTCGCGGCCTGGCTGTACCTTGATGGCCGATTCGGGGCAGCGGCCCTCCGCAAGGAGGAGGGGTGGCGGTGGGAAGAGTACGAGAAAATCGGTAAAGAACTGTTGTCCCGCCTCTCGTCTGGAGAGGTGTCAGTTCGACAACGCATTGCCGCAGCGATGGAGGATCCGTCGCCTGGAGCCGAACGATGACGCCATCTGAACTGGACGACCTGATTGTCGCTGCCGCCAGGTTCATCGAGAAGAAGGGAGGACTCGACAGCGCGCTCGACGAGGTGGCCGACCTGCGCGAGAACAAGAAGAATTTCGCGAGCGCGGCCGACAGCCAGCAGCAGAAGGTTGTCGGCCCACTCGAGAAATACCATCACCGGATCGATGCGGTGCCAGACAGGGACCCGGAAGCCGAAGCGGTCCGCCGACAGTTGGCTGGTAAACTGGCGGACGCCTATGGCACCTTGGGAGGACTCCGTCGCAAACTCGGGGATCAAAAGAAGAGCCTGGCCCTCTACACCGCCGGAGCGAACCTCGAGCGGGATGCGCGCAACCAAATCACCGTCGCCTATAACCTGACCAACAAGATCAATCTGACAATCTTGCTCCATCCGGATCGGATCGCCGATCCGGTCCTCATCGGGGACGTGAGAGAGACCCTCGCCCGGCTCCGTCGCCGCGCCGATAGGCCGGATTGCTCCGACTTCTGGGCTGTCGCCGACTGTGCGTTACTTGCCCTGCTGGCCAGGGAGACCGCCTTGACAGAGGAGTATTACACTCGACTGAACAACCTCACGGGGGTCGAAGGGTGGATGTATGGTTCGGCGGCCGACATGTTACTCGCCCTCTCCACTGCCCTCGAGCCGTTCGAGGCTGGCGTGACGGCGCGGATGCGGGCCGAGGCCGACCGCCTGAAGCGGAAAAAGTAGCTTCCGGATGATGCGAATCCCCAGGAAGGGAATTGCCCAATAGCGGATGTGTTCGATCTTTCTCCGGCACTCGCTCAGCCACCTCTCCTCTTCGGTTCGGTCTCGACCTTGTCCATTGCCTCACTCGCCTTACCATTACTCAAACGCTCGCCTTCTCGACCTTTGTGTAACTCACCATGCAGCCCGGCGACCAGATTGGCCCCTTCACCATCGAGAAACTGCTCGGCGCCGGCGCCATGGGGGCGGTCTATCGCGGCGTCTACAACAACACCGGACGCAAGGTCGCCATCAAGATCATGCTGCCCGGCGTGGCCGAGAACAAGCAGGCCGCCGACCGCTTCCGCCGGGAGGTCTCCCTTCTCAAACAGTTCAATCACCGCAACATCGTTCGGCTGGTATACGATGACGAGCATGAAGGCGTTCTCTATTACGCCATGGAATACGTTCAGGGCGAATCCCTCGATCATACCCTGGGGCGGCGCGGCCGGCTCTCCTGGGAAGAAGTCATCACGCTCGGCCAGCAACTGTGCGATGCGCTTCAACACGCCCATGAAAAGGGCGTTATTCATCGCGATTTGAAGCCCGGCAACCTGATGCTGCTCAAAGACGGCACTCTCAAGTTGACCGACTTCGGCATCGCCAAGGGTCTCGACCTCACTCAGTTGACCGAGGCCAATTGCACCGTCGGCACCGCCTCGTACATGTCGCCGGAACAGTGCCGGGGCGAACGCGACCTGACGTTCAAGTCCGACCTCTACTCCTTCGGCATCGTCCTCTACGAATTGTTGACCGGCGAGAAGCCGTTCAAGGCCGACAACGTCATGGACATGTTCATGATGCACGTCAAAGGGAAGTTTCAACGGCCCTTGAATCTCGTCCCCGATCTCCCCAAGGGGCTTGACATCCTCGTCTGTCAGTTGCTCGAGAAGAAGCCGGAGCAGAGGCCGCGCGACGCCGCCACGGTCGGACAGGCCCTCATCGAGGTGCTGGAAAAGATCGAGGCCCGCCAGAGCGCCGGCGTTGAGGCGGCCCTCAAGAAGACCACTGCCGTCGAGGACCGCGCCGCCGCGCGCAGTCTTCTGGGGGAGAAGAAGAAGAAAAAGAAGAAGGTGACGATCCCCTGGCACCAGAAGACCTGGCCCAAGGCGGTCGCGCTGCTGCTGGCGCTGGCCGGAGTGGGCGTGGCCGGTTGGCTGATCCTGAGACCGGCCAGCGCCGATACGCTCTACGAGCGGATCGAGAAGCGGATGGCGTCGAGCGATCCGAACGAGTGGAAGTCGGTGCATCAGGGAGCCATTCATGAGTATTTGCGCCGGTTTGGCCGGCAAAACGATGAGAAGACGCTTCGGGTGAAAGTGTGGAACGATCAGATCGGCATTTTGGAGGCGGAGAGCGAGTTGACCAAGTCCGTTGCCGCCGCGAAGAAAATCGACATCAACAAGATGGACGCGCTGACCGAGGCGGGCCGCTGCGCTGTTCGGGCAGCCCAGATGGAGGAGGATGGCGACCTCGACGGCGCGGGGCGGCAGTGGAACGAGATCATCCGCGAATACCCCAACGACCCTGACTACTGGGCGGCGATGGCCCGGCAGAGGATCAACGTCCAGTTGCCGGGCGTGCGCGATCTACAGGCGCATCTGGAGAAACTGCATCGCACTCAGGCCGAGGACTTCCCCGACGATCCGGTGAAGTTCGCGGACGACACGGAGCGCAAGGCATTCACAGCCTTCCTGTATGAAAAGGTTGTCGATAAGACCGAGGCGCGCCAGCGCTGGCGCGAGTTGAGGGACGCCATTCAGAGCGAGCCGCTGCTGCACGTCTGGTTCCTGCTGGCGGCGAGCAAGTATCGCGAACTGAACACGGAGCTGAAGCAAGCTGACGACAAGACGAAAAAGTCGCGTCAGGAGATCGTGAAGGAGTATTTGAAGGAGGCGGAGCAATTGAAGGACAAGTCGAAGTTGAATCCGGCGCGAGCTCACTGCCGGCACATCATCGACCTTTATCGCTCCGAGAAGGGATTTGAAGAAGTGGTGGCCGACGCCGAGACCCTGCGAGGCCGGATCAAGTAACTCCACTGTAAGAGACAGCGTTTTTTCCAGGCGAGCCGGGAGCGTAAGCGACCGGAGTCTTCGCGCCACTCCGGTCGCTTACGCTCCCGGCTCGCCAATTCAGCGCAGAAGTAGAGAAGGCGAGCATCATGCAACCGGACCGGTCGAGAAGCCGCAAGGCGTTCGAGCAAGCCTGCCGTGTCATCCCCGGCGGCGTCAACAGTCCCGCGCGCGCCTTTGGAGGCGTCGGCGGACAGCCGCTGTTCATCGCTCGCGGCGAAGGCCCGTATCTGATCGACGTCGATGGCAACCGCTATCTCGACTACATCGGCTCGTGGGGTCCGCTCATCCTGGGCCATGCTCATCCGCGCGTCGTCGCCGCCGTCACGGAGGCGATGCAGGACGGAGCGAGCTTCGGCGCGCCGACGGAGCGTGAAACGCATCTGGCCGAGCTGATTATCAAGGCGATGCCCAGCATCGAAATGGTTCGCATGGTGTCGTCCGGCACCGAGGCCTCGATGAGCGCCATTCGCCTGGCGCGCGGCTTCACCGGACGCGACCGGATCGTCAAGTTCGCCGGCTGCTATCACGGCCATGTCGATGCCCTGCTCGTCTCTGCCGGCTCCAGCGCTCTGACGCTCGGCGTCCCCACCAGCCCCGGCGTCCCCAAAGGGACGACGGCCGATACCATCGTCCTGCGCTACAACGACGTCAACGCCCTGGAAGATACTTTCAAGGCGTATCCGGAGCAGATCGCCGGCGTAATCCTCGAGCCGGTCGTCGGCAACATGGGCCTGGTCGTTCCCTCGACGGAGTTCCTCGCGGCCCTGCGTTCGCTGACCCACAAGCACGGCGCGTTGCTGATCTACGACGAGGTGATGACGGGCTTTCGGCTGGCCTATGGCGGCGCTCAGGAGTTGTTTCATCAGACGCCGGATGTGACGGTGCTGGGCAAGATCGTCGGCGGCGGCCTGCCGGTTGGAGCCTATGGCGGACGCGCCGACGTGATGAAGAAGGTGATGCCGGCCGGTCCAGTCTTCCAGGCGGGGACGCTCTCAGGCAATCCGCTGGCGATGGCCGCCGGCATCGCAACGCTGCAGGAATTACGCGATCATTCGCCCTACGAACAACTCGAAACGAACACGCGCCGCTTGACGGAAGGGCTGAGCGAGGCGGCGAAGGCGGCGGGGTTGCCATATCAGTTGCCGCGCGTCGGCAGCATGTGGACGCTGTTCTTCAACGCGGAGCGCGTGACGAATTACGACGGTGCGAAGAAAAGTGACACGGCACGTTTCGCTCGCTTTTTCTGGGCGATGATGGATCGCGGCGTGTATCTGCCGTGCAGCCAGTTCGAGGCGGCCTTCGTGAGTATCGCCCATACGGACGAACATATCGAGCAGACCCTTCAGGCCGCGCGCGAGGCCCTGTCGTCGATCGGATGAGGCGGTCTCTTGCAAAGCCGCAAGCGGCGGTCAGGCCACGATCTCCTTGACGACGTTGCCATGCACGTCGGTCAGACGATAGTGCCGGCCCTGGAACTTGTACGTCAGCTTTGTGTGATCAATGCCGAGACAGTGCAGCATCGTCGCGTGCAGATCGTGAATGTGGACCGC
>JBBRIK010000343.1:0-6240 GCA_038221045.1 Gemmatales bacterium | reverse complement strand
TCGACCGCCCCACGCAGGGCCGCTTCACGGAATTCGCTCCGAAACTCGGCAACATGCTGCTGATGGTGGTCAATCACACCCTCATGCACGCCGGGCAGTTCTCCGTCCTCCGCCGCAAACTCGGCAAGCCGGTGATCTTCTGAGAAGACGAAGTCTCTTGCCGTCCACGGCATCGCGGCAAACACGGCGATGCCGCGGACGGCAAGAGTTGAACGGTGGCATTCGCGTTTCCCATCGCGTAGACTGATCCCATTCGCATCCTTTCCCGATGTCCCTTCTTCGAGGAGAATCACCGATGAGGCGTCCCCAGGGAGCCCTGTTCGTGATCCCGCTGCAACCGCAACGGCTCGTCCTTCCCGGCGTACTGCTGGCGGGCGTCATCGCCCTGCTGCTGTGCCAGCGATCCAGCACGGCCTACGCGCCGATCCCGACCGATCCGCCGCCCGAACTGCGCCTCGTCTTCCCCGACACTTTCTACTTCCAGCGCGTCAACGTCTCCGCGCTGGCCGACCGCGAACTGTTCAAGGTCCTCGCGGGAACGCTTCAGCGACTTGGCGATCGTTCGGAACGGGAGGTTTTCCTTCGTGGACTTGGCGTCGCGCTCTCCGACCTGGACGCCGTCGCGATGATGGGCAGCGAGCAGAATCACGTCAACATCGTCACGACACGCAAGGTGATCGAGACGAAAAAGATCCTCGCCGCTCTGGCCCCAAAGGCCACGGAGCAATCCTACAAGGGAAAAGTCTTTCACGTCGGCGCGGCGCACGAGTGGTTTGCGCCAACCGCTCCCTTCCCCGGCGACAAGGACTTCCCACGCGACGTGAAGGACAGGATCAGGGACTTTCCCCGCAACGAGAAGGATAAGATCGTCGATAAGGGGTTCCCGACAGAGAAGCCGATAGACGTACCCAGAGAAATCGAGAAGGACAGGGATTTCCGTAAGGAAGGCGATGGCCCGCAGGAATTCAACCAAAAGGAGTTCCCGCGCGATGGAGGCTTCCCCGGACGCGAGGGACCCATGCGTCTCGATCTCTGGTCGCCGGCGGTCTATTTCCTGAGCGAGCGCACCTATGTCGCCGGTCGAGTGCGCGACGTGATGGCCTTCATCGACACCGCCGTCAAGCCGGACGAGAAGCATCCGCTGTACGACGCGCTCGCCGCGGCCGGCAAGCATCACATCGCCGCCGCCCTGGCTCTGCCCGAAGAGATGGGTCGTGAGATGCGCTGGTCCGCGCGCCGCGAACTGCGAGGCGGACCCTTCGGTGAGTTGACCTATCACAACATTCAGCCTCTTCTGACCATGAAAAAGGTCACCCTCACGGCCGACGTTGGCGAGGAGTCGCGTCTGGACAGCGTCTGGACGTTCTCCGACGACCGCGCTGCCGGCAAGGCTCAGGACTCGGCTCGCTTCCTGTTGCAGATGCTCAAGGGGAGTCTGAACTATCTCGAGAGCGAGTTGAGCAAAGTCCTGGGAGGGGAGGAGAAGACGAACACGAAGATGGCCGGGATCGTGGACCGCCTGAAGGAAGCCTGCGCCGACGCCGCGGTGAAGGCGGACGGGAGTACGCTCAAGGTGGGAGTGAAGGTCAAGACCGACACCGAGAGCATCAAGGCGGTCATGGCCGAGCTTGCACCTCGCCTGGAGTTGGCGGCTCGCCGGGCGACAAGCGCGAACAACCTCAAGCAACTGGCTCTCGCCATGCACATGTATCACGACAGCATGGGCAGTCTGCCACCCCTCGCAACGCAGATCGATCGGCAGGGGAAAACGAGTGGTCTGAGCTGGCGCGTCCACCTGCTGCCCTATATGGAGCAACTCCCCCTCTATCGCCAGTTTCATCTCGACGAACCGTGGGACAGCGACCACAACAAGAAGCTGATCCCGATGAGGCCGAAGACGTTCGATGCGCCAGGCAAGAAGAATCAGGAAGCGGGTCTGACGTACTATCAAGCGTTCACGACGACGCCGGATGAGGCAATGCGGAGTATCTTTCCGCTGCTTCCGAATGCTCGAATGCGGTTCGCGCACATCGTAGACGGCCTGTCCAACACACTCGCCTTCGTCGAGGCGGCCGAGCCGGTCGTGTGGACGAAACCAGACGATATTGTCGTCGATTTCAAGCAGAAAGTGCTGCCAAAACTCGGCGGAGTGTTCGAGGACGGTTTCAACGCCGCCCTGGCCGATGGCTCCGTTCGTTTCCTTCGGAAGAAGGAAGTCACCGAGGAGTTTCTCAAGGCGGCGATCACCGCTGCCGGCGGGGAGGACACGAACTGGCCCGGTGCCGGCAACGAGGACGAGGACATGCCGCGCCGCTACCGGGACAAGGAAAACCGCGGCGACAAGGACAGGTGGAGAGGCGAGAAGAAGGAGACAAGGCCGATCAAGAAAATCGCCCCAGACGATAAGAAGGATCCCCCAATCGACGACAAGAAGGTTCCCGCCCCCGAATTCCCGCAAAAGGACGTCTTCAAGAAGGCGGACAGGCCTCTCGATAAGTTCGAGAGGCCCGTGGACAAGTTCACCGACAAGAAGTGAGGTTCGATCTTCGCCGCTCGCGGCTTTGCACTCGCTTCGATGTGCAAAGCCGCAAGCGGCCCGTTCTTCTCAGCGGCCTCGCCTTTCTCCTGTCGAGGGTCGCCCATGTCTCCGCAAGACGAGATCATCCAGCACATTCACGCCCGCGAGGTCCTCGATAGCCGGGGGACGCCGACCGTGGAGGTCGAGGTCTCCTGCGCCGGCAGAGCGAGGGGCCGCGCCATCGTTCCCTCGGGAGCGAGTACCGGCTTTTTCGAGGCAAAGGAACTGCGCGACGGCGAGAAGCGTTATGGCGGGAAGGGCGTTCGTCAGGCGGTTCGCAACGTCAACGAGATCCTCCGCCCCAAACTGCTCGGCCAACCCGCCTCCCTTCAGGAGCAAATCGACCGCGACATGATGGCCCTCGACGGCACGCCGGACAAATCGCGGCTCGGCGCGAACGCGATCCTCGGCGTGTCGCTGGCCTGCGCTCATGCCGCGGCCGCCGCCCGGCAGATACCGTTCTGGCGCTATCTCGACACGGACAACCGGGCGACGATGCCGCTGCCGATGGTCAACATGATTAGCGGCGGGCTCCACGCCGGCGGCAACCTCGACTTTCAGGATTTCTTGCTGATGCCGATAGGCGCGCGCAGTTACTCCGAGGCGCTGGAGATGAGCGTCGCCGTCTATCGCGCGCTGGCCCAGGTGCTGCGGCAACATGGCTTCGAGGGCGTCCTGGTCGGCGACGAGGGAGGTTTCGGGCCGCGTTTGCAGACGAACGAGCAGGCCGTGCAGAGCGTGTTGGAGGCGATCGAACGAGCGGGACTGAAGCCCGGCAAGGACGCGGCCCTGGCGATCGATGTGGCCAGCACGCATTTCTACGACGGCGACCGTTACGCCCTCGGAGCGACGGAGAGCGAGAAACTGTCACGTTCCGAAATGATGGAGATGCTGGAGCGCTGGGTCCAGCAGTACCCGATCCTCAGCATCGAGGACGGGATGGCGGAGGAAGACTGGCAGGGATGGATTCAGTTGACGGCCCGGCTCGGCCAGCGCGTGCAGTTGATCGGCGACGATTTGTTCGTCACGAATACGGAGCGCTTGAAACGCGGCATCGCCGAGAAGGCTGCGAACAGCGTCCTCGTGAAGGTCAACCAGATCGGCACGCTGACGGAGACGCTTGAGGTGATGAAGACGGCGCGGGCGGCGGGATTTCGCACGGTGATTTCCGCGCGCAGCGGCGAGACGGAAGACGCGACGATAGCCGATCTCGCCGTGGCGACGGGAGCGGGACAGATCAAGATCGGCTCGATTGCCCGCAGCGAGCGGTTGGCGAAGTACAACCAACTTCTGCGCATCGAGGAGGAACTGGGAGCGGAGCGTTTCTGGAAATGGTCCGCTCCCTGACGCCTCAGACGTAGATTTCGATGGGATGGAAAAGGGCCGGCTCGGCTTTGTAGAGGGCGACCGACTGACGCAAGGCCTTCATGCGAACGTGATCCTTTTCGCGCTCCAGTTGGGGGTGCATTTCCATGTAAGGAAAGTTGTCCATGAGTTCCTTGCGAATCATCATCACCCGAATTTTGCGGAACATCGTCTCATCGAGGACCTCACAGGTCAGAAAGAGTAGATAAGGAACCGGACGCACTTTCTCGCCGGCGTCGTAGCGAAGCAGACCATCGCGGAAGCACTCGCTGACGAAGTTGATGACAAAGGTCATCAGGAAGCGCCGGTCGGCAGGGTCCAGCGGCACAATGGGATTGTCCGCCGTTGTGCGCATCGAGGCGGCCTGCACCTTGGCCACCGCCAGCGGATTGACGAACACTTCATGGAGCGCGCGCTCAAAAATCGTACGGATTTTCAGCATGCCGTCCTGGAAGATGTTCAGGCTGAGGAGAAGGCGTCCAGTAAACTCGCGGCTCTCCCACTGTTTGCGGGCGCGATAGCGGCCCCACCAGCGGCCGACCAGGAACGACAGGACCGTGGTGCAGAAAAACAGAACGATCGATTGGATCACTCGGTCCCACGGAATATCTCCTTGAGCGAACATCGTCATCTCTCCTCAATGGTGCCGTTTGCGACGTAATGGTCTTTCCGCTATGACGGCGGCAGGGCGGCGATGATCGCATCCGTCATCGCGGACGTGCGGCCCTGGCCACCAAGGTCCGGCGTCAGGTGCTTCTTCTCGCTCAACATGCAGCCAATCGCCGTCAAGATGCGCTGAGCAGTCGCCCCCTGCCCGGCTCCTTCGAGCAGGTCGAGCGCCGGCAGCAGCAGTGGCAGGGGATTGGCGCGATCGGCACCGATCTCCGTTTGCGTGCCGCCGTGGAACGCCTCGTAGACGCGGATATTCTCGCCGACGTTGATGCCGTGCGTCGTGCTGATGCCGCCGACGATGCCCGCTCCCAGATCAGACACAAGATCACCGTAGAGGTTCCCCATAACCATGACGTCGAACTGCTGCGGCTTCGACACCATCTGCATGCAGCAGTTATCGACGATGATCTCGCGCGTCTGGATCTCCGGGAAGTCGCGCGCTGTGGCTCGAAACGATTCGAGGAACAATCCATCGGCCATTTTCAGGATGTTCGCCTTGTGAACACAGTGGACGAGCTTCCGGCCGGTCTTTTGCGTCCACTCGAAGGCGAAGCGGAAGAAACGGCGACAGGCCGCCTCGGTCACCACCTTGATACTCTGCACGACGCCCGGAACGATCTCGTGTTCGATGGCGGCGTACAGGTCCTCGGTCACCTCGCGGATGACCAGCATGTCGATGCCCTGAAAGCGAGCGGGCAATCCCGGCAGGTTCTTCAACGGACGAACCGACGCGAACAAGCCGAGTTCCCGGCGAAACTGGACGTTGTAGTTGATGGCCTTCGCCCCTTTCTTGCCCTCCAGGCCAGGAGGCGAGAGCAACTTCGTCTTGAGGGCAACGCCCGTTTCGCGGACGGAGCGGAGCATGTCGGGCGGCAGCGCGGCCCCTCCCTGATCGAGGGAGGCGAGGCCGGCGTTGAACTCGTGCCACTCGATCTCGACGCTGGCGGCTTCGAGGATGCGCTGGACCGCCGGCACCTGATCGAGTCCGGCCCCGCCGCCCTGAATGAGAGTCACTCGCAGTTTCGACATCGACAGTCCCCGCTAAGCCGCAAGCGGCGGTCAAGAGAGATTCGCGATCAGACGCTCCGTGATCGTCGCGGTGTTGCCGTCCCCGCCGAGGTCGCGCGTCAGGCCACGCCCCTCCATCAGCGTTCGACGTACACTTGCCTCGATCCGGCGAAACACTTCGGGCTGGCCGATGTGTTCCATCATCATCGCTGCCGAGCGAAGCACCGCGATCGGGTTGGCCATGCCCTTGCCCGCGATGTCCGGCGCGCTGCCGTGGACTGCCTCGAAGACGGCGTGTCGCGTGCCGATGTTCGCGCCGGGAACAAGTCCCAGTCCGCCGACGAGGCCGGCGCAGAGATCGCTCAACACGTCGCCGAACAGGTTCTCCATCACCAGTACGTCATAGCGCGTCGGGTCGAGGGCCAACTGCATGCACAACTTATCGACGTGCATCTCCTCGAATTCGAGGAAGGGGTAGTCGTCCGCCACGGCGCGAGCCGTTTCGAGGAACAGGCCGTCGCTCATCGGCAACACGTCGGCCTTGTGACAGAACGTGACGCGGCGACGGCCATGAATCCGGGCCAGTTCAAAGGCATAGCGGACGATGCGATCGCAGG
>JBBRIK010000342.1:0-6248 GCA_038221045.1 Gemmatales bacterium | reverse complement strand
CCTCGCTCTGGTCGGCGGCGTGACCGCCACCCTGGTGTTGCTGATCCGCCATGAACCCGTGACCTATCGCCGAGCCAGTGTTCCTCCAGGACAACGACGGAAGGAAAAATCCGACGAGTCCGCGGCCGAGTTCAGCCAACTCGTCAACGCCTTCATCCCCGGCGGCGAACAAGAGTTGGACCTTCACCTCACTGATGAGCAGATCAACAGCTATTTTGCCGAGGACTTCAAGATGTCGGGGATCGACGACTTCGTGCTGCCCCAGGGGATCAGCGAGCCGCGTATCCTCTTCGAGAAAGACAAGGTGCGCTTGGCCTTTCGCTATGGAAAGGGGTTGTGGTCGAGCATCGTCTCCGTGGACTTCAACGTCTGGCTGCCCCCCAAGGAGCCAAACACCGTGGCTCTGAAGTTGATGAATCTGCAAGCAGGATCGCTGCCGATCGGCGTGCAAACGGTACTCGACAGTCTCTCCGAGATGGTCGAGAAAAGCGGCATCCAGATCGACTGGTATCGTCTCGACGGGCATCCTGTCGCCCTGTTGCGATTCCAGTCGAGCCAGAACGAGACGACAATGCAGTTGCAGGGGGTCGAAGTCAATCAGGGCAGCATCATCATTCGGGGCAAGCCCGTCGATGCCACGCCGGCGCGAGCCGCCATCACCATGTCGAACGTCGAAGGACGCGTGACAAAGGAATAATGCGCCGGCCCTCAAGAGCGTCTTTTCCTCGTCGAGGATAGTTATTTCGCGGCGGGTACTATAATTGCCGCATGCGCTGGTCTATCATCCGCCTCATCTGGGGCCGCGAGTTGCGCGATCAACTTCGCGACCGCCGGACGATGTTCGTCATGGTCCTTCTGCCGCTGCTGATCTATCCGCTCGGCGGCGTCGGGCTGATGCAGATCGTTCTCGGCAGCGGCCATCAGGCAAGCACGGTCGGCATCCAGGGCGCGGAATACCTTCCGCCCAATCCACACGCTCCGCCCGGCACCCTCGACTTTCCTCCTCTTCTCCTCCGCGACGGCGACAGGGCCTCGCTTCCCGACCACTACTTCCGTTCCGCCTCTGAAAAGCCTCTTCTCGCCATCCAGTTGCTCGACTCCCCGGACCGCGCTCCTCTCGACCAGGGAACCGTCGATCTGATTCTCGTCATCCCCGCCGATTTCCGCAGCCGGCTCGAGGCCGACGAGACGCCAGTGCTTTCGCTCCTGTCGCGCCCCGACGACCGCTCGCGCCAGGCGCGCCAGAGGCTCGTGAGCGCCATCCAGCCCTGGGGCAAGGCGCTCAAGGAAGTCCGCTTCGCGCGCAACAACAAGCGGGCAAACTTCGATGAGACGCTCTCCTTCAACGAACCCGACCTCGCGCGTACCGCCACGGCTGCGCCGATGGAGTTGATTTTCGATCTCCTGGCGCGCGTGTTTCCCATCGTCCTCGTCCTGTGGTCGCTGGCCGGCGCTCTCTATCCGGCCGTCGATCTCTGTGCCGGCGAGAAGGAACGCGGCACCATGGAGACGCTCCTCATCAGTCCGGCCTCGCGCGAGGAGATCGTCTGGGGCAAGTTCCTCACCATCTGGGTCTTCAGCGGCGCGACGGCCCTGCTCAACCTCGTCAGCATGGCCGGCACGTCTTGGGCCTTCTCAACCAAACTCGCCGCCGGCTCGCTCAACCTGCTGTCGTTCGCCTGGTGCGTCGTTCTGCTGCTGCCTTTGTCCGCCTTCTTCAGCGCCCTGTGTCTGTCAATCGGCGCGTATGCCCGCTCGACCAAGGAGGGCCAGTATTATCTGATGCCGCTGTTCGTGATGGTCATGCCGCTGGTGTTCCTGACGCTGGCGCCCGGCGTCGAGTTGAATCCGTTCTACAGCATGGTCCCGATCACCGGCGTCTCTCTGCTCCTGCAAAAGCTCATTCAGGTGGGCCGGCCCGATCCGGCGCTCTGGCTCTACTTCGTCCCCGTTCTCGTGCCGATGATCATTTACAGTTGGCTCGCGCTGCGCTGGGCCATCATCCAGTTTCAGCGCGAGGAAGTGCTGTTCCGCGAGGCCGAGCGCCTCGAGATCGGTCTCTGGTTCAAACGGCTGCTGCGCGAGCGCGAACCACGGCCCAGCGCCGGTCAGGCGCTCTTCTGCTTCACGGTCGTTCTCGGTCTCAGTTGGTTCTCCCTCGGGCTGGGCAGCGAACTGCTGGCGACAAACATGATCCGTTTTCTCGCCTTCGTCGCGACGCCGACGCTGCTGATGGCCTTCCTGCTGACGACGCAGCCGCGCCAGAGCCTGGCCGTGCGGATGCCGCCGGTCTGGGCCTGGCCGGTGACAGTGGTCCTCGTCGTGCTGCTGACCCCGCTGTTGCTGGAACTGACGTTTTTCCTGTTACGGCTCAACCCCAACCTCGAACGGCTGATCGAGCAGTATCGTCCCTTCACCGAGTATTTGCGAAAGCTGCGCCACGAGGGGCCATCGGACGTCCTGAGATGGTGGCAGGCGTTGGTCGTGTTCGCGATCCTGCCGGCCGTGTGCGAGGAATTGACCTTTCGCGGCTTCATCCTGACGGGACTGCAGCGGCGCTTTCGGCCGCGAACCGCCGTGTTGCTGTCGAGCTTCCTCTTCTCGCTGATGCAGATGAACGTCTTCCAGTTCGTGCCCACGTTCCTGGTGGGAGTGGTACTGGCCTACCTGACGACGCGCTGCGGGAGCATCCTGCCCGCGATGCTCTTCCACGTTCTGTACAACGCTCTGCTGCTGGCATTGCTGTGGCCGGGCCGGAGCGAGTGGCTTCCCGTGGAACTGGAGCCGGGGCACCGACTGGTCCTGGGAGGGGTGTGCGGCCTCCTGGCGGGCGCCCTCTTCTGGTGGCTCACTCGTCTGCAGCCGCATCCGTCGTATGTCGCGTTTCTGCAATCGGATCCGGGATTGGAGCCAACGTCGCCTTGAGTACCATGTGGGGCTGTTTAGAGGACCGCTAAGCCGCGAGCGGCAAGAAGGGATTCCGAGGCGGTCCGGCTCATCAGAATCGAGCGCGCCGCCTTCGTTCAAAGAGCCGGCTTGACGATGCACTCCGGCAAGGGTATGATTCCGCCCAGCATTGAGGTCCGCACCTTGGTGAGACTCGCCGGACTCAGAACCCGGCTCATCCCTGGGAAAGGATTCGCAGGGTATCAGCGCCGACAACCCACGGATGGGAGCCTCTTCCACTCCACCCCGGCCAGCCATGTCGAGCAAGCAAACGCCAACCAGGCTGACCGTCCGGGCGCCGGCCAAGGTGAATCTCTTTCTGGAAGTGCTGGCCAAGCGGTCCGACGGGTATCACGACCTCGCGACGCTCATGATCGCTGTCAGCCTGTTCGACACCCTGGAGTTCAAGGAGGACTCTTCCCAGGCAATCACCCTCGACTTGGTCCCTCCTGGAGAGGATTCAGACAGAGAGGAGCGGTCTCCTCTCGACGCCGGCCCTGGCAACCTTGTCTGGCGTGCGGCCGATCTGGTGCGACAGCGCACCGGTCATCCGGGTGGAATTCGCATTAGCCTGCTCAAGCGGATTCCTCTCGAAGCCGGACTCGCCGGCGGCTCTTCGGATGCCGCCGCCACCCTCCTGGGACTCAACCGCTTCTGGCGTCTCGGACTGTCCAGCGACGAACTGGCGGCCCTGGGCGCCGAACTCGGCAGCGATGTGACCTTCTTCCTGAAAGGGTCCGCTGCCTGGTGTACCGGACGCGGCGAGATCGTGACTCCCCTGGAACCGTCCCGGCCCCTGTGGCTGGTCCTGGTTTGTCCTCCGGTCGGGCTTTCGACGGCCACGGTGTTTCGGGCTCTGACGGTTCCCGAGCGTCCGGTGGATGGCTCGGCACTATGTCAGGCGCTGGAGCGCGGCGACGTGGAGGGAGTGGGCCGAGGATTGTTCAACAGGCTCCAGCCGGTCGCGGAGCAACTGTGTCCGGTCCTCGCCGAGTTGAACGCTCGCCTGGGCCGGCTCGACGCGGCGGGACATCTGATGAGCGGCAGCGGCTCGACCCTGTTCGTGCTGTGCCGGGATGAGGATGAGGCCCGCCGTGTGGCGGAAGAATTGAATCCACTAGCGCGAGAGAATCTGGTCTCTCGGGTTCGCGTAGTACGGAGCTGCTTTTAGACACCACAGAAAAAAGGAGAACAGCTGTGGTAATCACCGAAGTTCGTATCAAGCTCATGGATGACAACAGCGAGAACGAACGGCTTCAAGCATTCTGCTCGGTGACGTTCGACGACGCCTATGTCGTCCGCGACCTGAAAATCATCGAAGGGACCAAGGGGTCGTTCGTCGCCATGCCGTCGCGAAAACTGACGGATCGGTGTCCCGGCTGTGGCTCGAAGAACCATCTGCGAGCGCGCTACTGCAATCAGTGCGGCGGCAAGCTGGACGAGGACCGGGCCACGCGGGACGCGGATGGCCGGGTCAAGCTGCACGCCGACATCGCGCATCCGATCAACTCGGCCTGCCGCGAGGTGATCCAGAGCGCCGTCCTCAAGGCGTTCCACGCCGAGAAGGAACGCTCGCGGCAACCGGGCTACGTCTGCACCTACGACGACTACGACGGCGAGTACGAGCCAGCGAGTTACGCCCAGGTGGTGCAGGAGGCCGGTCGCGGCTATCGCACCCACGGATCGCACTCCACGTCGCGCGGCAATCACCTGAACGCTCAGGAGAGCAGCCGCGACACGAGCAAGACCGAAGGTTTCGGCGCGGGCGTCCTCGACCGCTGAATTCGATAACCGCTTGCGGCGTGGCGCTAACTACGCTACGCCGCAAGCGGTGCCTTCCTCTCATCTCCGCAACTCTTCCAGCGCCCCCTGATATTGTTTGCTGTCCTGTCTTCCGTATCGCTACAATCTTGAGATAAGGGAAGAGTTCCTATCTCAGTCTGGAGGTTGTCTCCGATGCGACGCATCCTGCTTCTCGGGGCCGCGGCCCTGCTGTTCGCGCCGCCTGCTCTCTGGGCAAATGCCCCATTTCGACCGCCGTTTCCGCCTCAACCCCCTGGGCAGCCGCCCGCACAACAAGTTCAAAAGATGAAGCTCAACATCGAGATCGACGAGAAAGCGACCGAGCCTCGTCTGCTCGTCCCGCAACAAGCGCTGATGGGCGGCTTCAATTTCGGCGGCGCCTTTGGGGTTCAGGGCGCCGCTGGTGCTTTTGGCGCCATTGGCGCGGCGGGCAACCTCGGCGCTGGCGGCGCGGCCGGTTTCGGCGGCGCTCTGGGAGCAGGGGGCGCTCCTCCAGGCAATTTCGGGGTCCTGGGCGGTCCTCCTCCCGGCGCGGCCGGTCAGAAGGGTGGCCCTCCTCCCGGCGCGGCCGGTCAGAAGGGTGGTCAACCTCCCGTTCCTCCAGGCGGCGTCTTCCCTCCTGGTGGCGGCGATGAGGAACAACCCGCAGCCGAGCCGGCGCAGGACAATCGTCGCGGTTCGCTGCCGATGTCAACGATCATCGTCGGCCTCGCTCTGACGCTGTCTCTTTCGACGGGCGGTCTGTGGATGATCCGCAGGAAGGGAGGCGCTCTTGGCGGCGCCGCTCCGCTGGGGGTCTTCGTCGCGGTCTTGAGCATCGCGCTCTTGAGCGGCGCGGCGGTGTGGGCCAACCTCGCTCCGCCGTTCCAGAGGCCGCCGGCCCAGAAGCCGCCGGTTCGACCTGTGCAACCTCAACTGCCTGGCCCGCTGCCCGCTCTCATGAAGCTCGAAGGGGTCAAGGTCGAGATGTATCAGGGCGACACCATCCGCCTGATTCTCACGAAGAAGCACAAGGAAAACTTCAACACCAAGGACAGCAAGAAAGAGAAGACCGAGAAGACCGACGAGTAAGGCCTTCTCCTTCCCTTTGGCAAGCCGCGACGTGACCGCGTATCGCGTCGCGGCTTCCCTTTTTTTACCTACTCCATGTCCACCGCCACTCTTCTTCGATCGTCTGCTTCACCGGGCGTCTGCGCCGGTCTGCCGTTCGCGCTGGCGGCGCTGTCCGTGGCGTGCGTGTCGGCCTTCCTGGCCGGCTGGCTGCCCCTCGGCTTCTCCATCGTCACGGTCTTTCTCTTTGCCGGCCCGCACAACTGGCTCGAGCTGCGCTACTTCATGGGACGAATGCCCGCGCGCTGGGGTCGTCTGCGCGGCTACTTTCTTTTCGCCTTCGCCGGCATCTTCGGGCTTTGTGCCGCATGGATCGGCATCGGCCAGGCAGCGCGGCGGACTCTTCTCGACGAGGAGAGTTACAACGCAGTCTTCGCGGCCTGGAACAC
>JBBRIK010000341.1:0-6256 GCA_038221045.1 Gemmatales bacterium | reverse complement strand
CGCCGGCCGTCACGGGGCCGAGGACGATCGTGCGAACCATTCTCGGTTACGCGGGAGTGGCCATTCTCAGCGTGGTCATTCTGGTCCCCCTGCTTCACCTCAGGGGAACGGACCTTCGTATTCCCCTGTGCAGCTCCGGCGACAGCCTCTACTATCAGAGTCTGGTTCAGGGAATTCTGGATCAGGGCTGGTATCTTTCCAATCCGCGCCTCGGTGTGCCGGGCGGTCAGGATTATCGCGAATTCCCTGTGTCCGACGGATGGGCGCATCTGGTCATCATCAAAGCCTTGGGATTGGTGAGTCACGATTCCGGCCTGGTGATGAACCTCTTCTACTGCCTGACCTTCCCCCTGACCGCCCTGACGGCGCTGTTCTTTTTCCGTCGCCTGGGGCTTTCGTATGGCATCGCGGCCAGCATGAGTCTGCTTTACAGTTTCCTTTACTATCACCTGTTCCGCTTCGGCCATCTGTTCTTGATCGCGTATTACCTGGTCCCTCTCGCCGTCCTGGTTCTGATTCGCATTTCTCAGGGAAGGCTGCCTCTGGTGCGGGAGCCGGGAGACTCGGCGGATCGGCAGGCGTTTCGCCGCCGTTCGCTGGGCGCACTGGCGATTGCGTTTCTCGTGGGCATGGGAGGCGTCTACTACGCACTGTTCACCTGCTTCTTTGCGGTCCTGGCAGGAGCCAGACGGACGGCCAGCACGCGCCGCTGGGCCGCCCTGCTCTCGAGCCTGCTGTTTGCCGGAGTCGTCTTTGGCTCCTTGCTGATTACCCTCGCGCCCTCCATTCTCTACAAGCGCGCTCATCCTGGCAGTGCCGACGCTCCGCAACGGCTGGCGTTCGAGGCGGAGATGTTCGGCCTGAAGGTCGTTCAGTTGCTTCTGCCGGCCCCGGAGCATCGCGTGGCGGCCTTTCGCCAGTTGACCGCCATGTACAACGGGCGCAGTCCCCTCGTCAACGAAAACCTGACGGCGACGCTGGGCCTGATCGGCTCGTTCGGGTTCCTGATGCTGCTGGGGCGGAGCCTGTTGCGGAGCCGTTCGACGCCGGACAACCCCGCCGACGGGCTGGCCCTGTTCAACCTCGCGGGAGTTCTGCTGGCGACGGTGGGCGGATTGGGAGCGACAATCGCCTGGGCCGGGTTCGCCTGGATTCGCTGTTACAACCGTATTTCGGTGTTCCTCGCCCTGTTCGCCCTGGCCGCGGTGGGACTGTCGCTTCAGGCGATCGAGGCCCGCTGGGGCAAGACACGCGGCCGGCGTCTCCTCCTCACTGGCCTGTTGGGAGTTCTCCTGGTGCTGGGGCTACTCGATCAAAATCCGAGCGGGCTGCTCATTGGCATGAGAGGGAATCGGGCCGATTACAAATCCGATAGCGAGTTCGTGGCCCGGCTGGAAGAAGAGGTGGGAAAAGGACAGTCGATTTTCCAGTTGCCTTATCACTCCTTTCCGGAAGGCCCTCGACGAGGCGGGGAGATTATCTGCTACGATCTGTTACGCATTCACGTCCACTCGCGAACCTTGAAGAGTTCCTTCGGCGCCCTGATCGGACACGATGGGGATCTCTGGAACCGGTTTGTCACCCGGCTGCCCACCGAGAAGATGGTCCATGCCGTCGCCGCGGCCGGCTTCGCCGGCATCTACATCGATCGCCTGGGCTATGACGACCGGGCCAAGAAACTCGAGAACGAGTTGGCCGGCCTTCTCGGCGTCGAGCCGTTGGTCAGCCGAAATGAACGGCTGAGCTTCTTCGATGTTCGTCCGTTCGCGCAGCGCTGGCGGAACCAGTACACGCCGGCGGACTGGGCCGAGGTCGAGGAAAAGGCCGGTCATCCGGTCACGCTTAAGTTTCTGACCGGCTTCTCACAGGAAGGCGTTCACCCGAACGGCGACTGGGAGCGATGGTCTGAGGGAAAGGGAGTGCTGCGGCTCCGGAATACGGGGACCCACTCCCGGCACGTCAAGCTGTCAATGGAGCTGAGCATCCCTGGCCGTCCCGCGGCGACCATGCGGATCGACGGGGACTCCTACCACGGAGAGATGCTCCTCGATGCGGGTGAGAAGCGCCTCGACTTGACGCTCACGGCGCCTCCCGGCTCCACGGATTTGAAGTTCCACTGTCGTGTCCCGATGCTAGACGTGCCGACAGATGCTCGCCGGCTCGGCTTCCTGGCGTCGCGCTATGAAGTCCACGACGTCGATCCGCAGCCTGTGCAAACCACGGCTCGCAAGCACTGAGTTCGAGCCGCTGCCTCAGGGTCAGAAGCCCCTCCACCGGAGCGTGTTCTTCCACCCCCGGTCATTCGAGGTGTTCTCGAAGCGGACTCATGGTTGGCGTTCTTTCTCGTCTGGAGCGTGCGAAGTGTTCACACCGTTGGTCTGGGCGGCATCACGCGCGGTTTGAAACTCATCGACCTGCTCCGGGCTGCAATCGTTTTCGGAAGGCGGGGTTCCGCCCGCTTCCGTGCTTCGGCTCGTCGGCGGCATTTCTTTCTTCGCGGGATTTGCCTGAAAACACGCGGTGAGCTACAGTTGCTGCACGGAACAGAAACGAGGCTCTCCCCCGGATATCCAATCGCATGCAACTGTTTTTCTGTGTCACTGCCCTCGCGGCGGTGACGGTCATCTACCTCCTCTGGAGGTCGCATCAGATGTCGTTGGCGCAGAGGCAACGCGTGCTTCACGAGCGCGTGGCCCATCTGCTTTGGGTCATGGCCGACGTCGATGAAAACGCCCCGTTCGCGAAATCTCACCTGGGAGGTTGACAGTCCCCTGGATGTGGCCTAGGGTTGAGAGTCCGCGATGAAGTGAGTCTCACGGACCTCCCCTGCAGTCTCTGCGATCCTCCCCCTGTTCGGTAATCTCCTCGAGCAGTCATTGTGATGCCGGCGGCCACCTCGGTAACCGCCGGGAACCGTGTCCGTCCCAGGACCGGCATCCTCCACCGAGACAGAGGTTCCCATCGCACGCCCGCGGTGGGGCCTCTGTTTTTTCTTTGTCACCTCTCCTTGCGACTGGAGTTCCCCAAAACCTGCGGACTCCGTTAGCCACGCTCGACCCAGGGTCAGCATTCGCCCACAGGAGGATCCGGTCAGGAAGAAACTGTATGCCAAGGATTTCAGTCTCCGCCCGCTTCCTCCCAGACGGTGTGATAGGCACCGCTTCTCTCGAAATGCTCGAACATTCGAGCGTAAAACGGATCGCAGGCAAGCGTCGCGCTGTCTCCGATCACAATGAGTTTGCAGCGAGCGCGTGTCAGGGCGACATTCGTTCGTCGCACATCCGCCAGGAAGCCGATCGTCCCTTCCTGATTCGAGCGCACCAGCGAGAGAACGATGCACTCCTTCTCGCGGCCCTGAAAACCATCGACGCTATCAATCTCCAGACCCTCGATCGGCAGCAACTCGCGGAACTTGCGAACCTGTGCTGAATAGGGCGCGATGACGCCAATCTGCGCCGGACTCACACCGAGAGCGAGCAGGGCCTTCACTTTGCGCGCCGCCAAACGCGCCTCGCCGGGATTGAGCCGGCTCTCGCCGTCCGGCTCGGTCTCCTCCTCGTATCCCGCTCCCGCAGTGTCGATAATCTCGACCGGCGTTTCCGTCATCACCTCGCGTTGGACGCCAGGGAGATCCGCGAGGAGATGCGTCCTGACGCTTTCGTCCGCTTGCAAGGTGCCGTCGTAGAACTCTTCCGACGAGTAGGCCATGATCGCCTCGTGCATGCGATACTGGACGTCGAGCCGGCGCGTGATTGACGGCCCGTACAGATCGACGAGACGTTCGAGAAGGCTGACGCCGAAGCCGGCCCGCTGGGCGTCCGGAGAAAGGACCGTCGGCGGCAGCTGACAGTGATCGCCGGCAAGGACGACGCGCGAACAGCGCAGCAGCGGAATCCAGGCAGCAGGTTCGGTCGCTTGACAGGCTTCGTCGATGACGGCGAGATCGAACCCGCGCTTACCGAGAATCAGCGGATCGAGTCCGGTGAGCGTGGAGCAGACGATACGGGCCTGGTTCAGCACGCGCTCGACCGCGTCGGCTTCGAGCTTGCGAGCATCGGCCAGTAGGGTGCGGGCTTCCTGACGCAGATCGCGGCGCGTGCTAGGATCGGGTTTGCCGCGCGTCCACTTTCTGGCCTGACGAAAGAGGGCGAACGCTTCCTTGGCGAGCTTGCGAGCTTGTCGCGCGTCGGGATGGGACTCGACGAGCAGATCCAACGAGCGGGCGCGCAACTCAGGCAGGACGCGGGCGGGATGGCCGAGACGGACCGGCATCTCTCCGGCCTGGAGCAGTTTTTCGAGCAGATTATCGACGGCCAGGTTGCTCGGCGCGGTGACGAGGACACGCTCGCCGCGCGCGACCGTCTGGCGGATCAGTTCGACGACGGTTGTCGTCTTGCCCGTGCCGGGCGGGCCGTGAATGATGGCAACGTCAGGGCTGGTGAGACAAAAGCCAACTGCCTCGCGTTGCGATTCGTTTAACCAATCCGCGCAAGGGAGGTCTGCATCGACCGGCACGCGGACGCTGTGCCGCTCGCCAAGCAGGATGGCCCGCAGTTCGGCGAGGCGATCATTTTTCGCGGCGCGGCCCTGTTCGAGGGCGGCTCGCATCCTCAGAATAGAGGTTTCGTCGGCCGAGAGGTCCAGACGCAACACTTCGCCGTCGAATTCCGGCGGTTCGTCGAGGGCGACGCGGAGAAAAGTGTCCTCACGCTCGCAGAGGACGCCCCGCAACCCTTGACCGGGTGCGGCCTGCGCCGTCAACAGGACGGGACTGCCGCTCTGAAGTCGCGTCCAGGGAAGCCGGTCGGCGGCGTGACGGCGCGACAAGGTGACGATGCATCGACCTCCGAGACCGGAATACTCATCGCGGAGGACGAGATTCGCCAGCGCGTGACCTGTCGCCTCTGCGTCGGCCGGCGAACGCCGCTGGACTCGTTCGAGGGCTTGCTGCTGTTCGGCTTGCGACTCGAGCGTGAGAAGATGGAGGAGACGCGAAAAATGATCCGCGTTCTCCGGTTCTCGCACTGCTGCGTGAGTGAGATGAACGCTGACACGGCGCGACTGAAGGGTCGCCCCGTCGAGGGCGCGGACCAGGCGAGACGCCTGTTGGTCGGGGACCTCGACGAGCGCGGAGCGTCCCTGTAACTCGATACGGCCCACGAGTTTGCGTTCGAGTCCGCCGGTTGAGACGAGGAAATCGACAATCTCTCCCTTGCCCATGCAGGACGGCAAAGGAGTAACGGTAATGAGGGCCATGTGTTGTCCTCGAAACCGAACGAGACTCTCCCGCCGGTTCGGTGTTGATTCTATCAGAACTCTTTTTTTCGATCGTGTAGAGGAGGATCACATGAACAAGCTTCTGTGGGGTTCACTGAGTTTCGCTCTGATCTTCGTCGTCGGCGTCCGCGCCGAGGATAAGAAGACCAAGGCGACAGACGACAAGCAGGATGAGAAGAAGGACGACAAGAAGCCGGATCAGCCGCGCCGTCCGGGCGGCGGCCAGGGCGGCTTTCAATTTGGTGGTGGGACACCGGTCCCGCTCCTGAGCGAAAAGGAAATGGGCGAACTCAAGCTGTCCGACAAGCAAAAGGACCAGGTCTCCAAGGTCATCAAGGACTTCGACGCCAAGCAGAAGGAAATGGCGAAGGAGATGCAAGATCTGCTCGGCGGCGGCGGCCGGCCCGATCGTGAGAAGATGACGAAAATGCGTGAGGACCGGACCAAGGCCCGCGAAGACGCCGAGGGCAAGCTCAAGAGCGCTCTGGACGACGATCAGAAGAAGAAGTTCGACGACCTCAAGAAGGCTCGCCCGCAGCGTGGCGGCTTCGGCGGCGCGGGCGGCGGCTTCGGTGGTGGTCGTGGCGGCGCCTTCACCCCCGGCCAGATTCTGCCTCCTGGTTCAAAGGATCGTCTCGAGTTGACCGACGAGCAGAAGAAGAAGGTCGATGACCTCGAGAAGAAGGTCAAGGACGCGCTGGACAAGATCCTGACCGACGATCAGAAGAAGAAGCTGGAGCAGGGCGGCGGTCGTCCCGGCGGCGGTCGTCCCGGCCAGGACGGACAGCCCCGTCGTCCGCGTACGGACCTCAACTGATAATGTCTAATTTCTAAGGCCGAATGACGAGAGAATGAGTAAGCCCGAAGGCCGAACGACAAACACACAATTGTGTGAGTCATTCGGCCTTCGTCATTTTTCGCCAGGCGAGCGGGGCCAGTAATGGCCCCGGTGGGTCGTCAAACCGGGGCCATTACTGGC
>JBBRIK010000340.1:0-6285 GCA_038221045.1 Gemmatales bacterium | reverse complement strand
GGACCTGGAACAACCGCGTCAAGGCAAAGTGAAGGCCGCACGCCTTCATCCACTTTCGTTTCTCCGTCTCACACCCTCTCCGTCGAACCCACGCGCTCACCAGAGGGGAGAGTGACATGACTGACTCCCCAAGCTCCGCGGGCAGTCCTCCCGGTTCTCCCGCGTCCGCGCGCGCGCCTCAGCAGGATGTCGCGACCCGCGCGCGCCTGGACCTTGCAGCCGAGGACCCCGTCAGCCTGGAGTCGGGGCCTCTTGCCGGCGAAGGCGGCGGAGGCGCTGACGGCGCTGGATCGCATGCGTCTTCACGCCCTTTCCAGGGCATCGTCGATCTTCCCAGGGCAGGGGAGAACTGGCTCGGCTTCCATCTGGAACAGGAACTGGGCCGCGGCGCGTTCGGCCGCGTCTTCCTCGCGCGACAGCCAGGACTGGCGAACCGCCTGGTGGCGCTGAAGGTGTCCACCGATCTCTTCGAGGAATCGCAGACGCTCGCCCAACTCCAGCACAGCCATATCGTGCCGATCTACTCCGTCCATCAGGCCGGCGCGCTCCAGGCCGTGTGCATGCCCTACTTCGGGGCGACGACGCTGGTGGACGTCCTCCGAGACCTCGGGGCCGCTCACTCCTTGCCCGAGTCCGGCAAAGCGCTGGCTGGCACCGTCCACCAGCGCAAGAGCCTTACGCAACGTCCTGGCGACTCGGGCCGCCCATCAGCTTCCTTACCACTGTCCTCCCGCGCTGGCACACCAGGAAGTGCTGCTCTTCACGCAATTCCGTCCGATGAGTCCCTGGCCAAGCTCGAAAAACTGAATTACGTCGATGCCGTCCTGTGGATCGCCGCCCGGCTGGCGGAAGGGCTGGCCCACGCTCATGACCGCGGAGTCGTCCACCGCGATCTCAAGCCCGCCAACGTCCTGCTCACCGACGACGGTGAGCCGATGCTGCTCGATTTCAATCTGTCGGAGAACACGCAGCTGCACGGCAGCCCCGCGGCGGCCCACGTCGGCGGCACCTTGCCCTACATGGCTCCCGAACACCTGGACGCATTCCAGGGCCGCGATTGCATCGTGGATGGCCGCAGCGACCTGTACGCCCTGGGCGTCGTCCTGTTTGAATTGCTGACCGCGCACCATCCCTTCCCCAAAGCGTCCGGTTCCCCACGCGAGATGGTGCCGCTCATGATCGCCGCCCGGCAGACGTTGCCGGAGTTGCGCCACTGGAACAAGAAGGTATCGCCCGCTGTCGAGTCTATCATTCGCCACTGTTTGGAGCCGGACCCGGAGCGCCGTTATCAGTCGGCTCACGAACTGCTCGAAGACCTGGAACGACATCAACGGCACCTGCCGTTGCGATACGCCCCAGAACCCTCAGTGCGCGAGCGGGCGGCCAAGTGGATGCGCCGCCATCGACGCGTGACGATCGCCTTGTTAGCCGCTTTGGCCGTCGCCCTTCTGATCCTCCCTCCGGCGGGGTTGTATGCCTCACGGCAACACACGCTGCACCGGGAAGCGCACGACGCTCGGGAACAGTTCCAGTCCCAGAGGCAGACCGCCGAACGGCTCTTGAACAGGCGCTACCCCGATCGCGTCGAAGTGCGGGAAGGCATTCGTCGCACTCGGGAAGCTCTCGGCCTGTATGGCGTCCTTGAGGACGCCTCCTGGCGGGAGCGGGCGGCCGTGCGCTACCTTCCCGAGGGGGAGCGAGTTCGCCTGGAACTCGAGGTCGCCGAGTTGTTGCTGCTTCTGGCACGAGCCGCGAGCGTTCAGGCCGATGACGACCCGGAGCGGCGCGAGGAGGGTTTGCGAGCCGCCCTCGATTACAACAGGCAATCCGAGGCGATACGCGGCACGGAATCATTCTCTCGGGCCGGCTGGCTGCAGCGCGCCGAACTGACGCGCCGGCTCGGCCGCAAGGACGAGGCGAAGCGATTCGAGGACAGGGCCAACGGCACCCCGCTGCGCACGGCCCGCGACTATTTCCTCCTTGCCGGGGAACTGATGGGGAGTCGCCGATTCAGCGAGGCCCTGCCGCTGCTGCAAGAGGCGACGGATCGCGAGCCACGCCACTTCTGGGGCTGGTACTGTCAGGGTCTGTGTCATTTCGAGTTGAGGCAGGACGTGGAGGCGATCCAGTGCTATCGCGCCGCCCTGGCGCTCTGGCCGGACTCTTACGACCTGCACTTCAATCGCGGGCTGGTGTACCAACGCCTGGGACGACGCGACAAGGCTGCCGCGGACTTCGATGAGGCCGTCCGCCTTCGGCCCGCGGATGCCGAAGTCTACCTCAACCGCGCTCTATTGCGGGGCGAAATGGGCCGCCATGCCGAGGCCGTCGAAGATCTGGCCCTCGCCCTTGAGCGAGGCTGTTCGCCGACGCGGGTCTACTTGCTCCGCGCCGTGGAGCGCGAAAAAGCGGGTGACGTGGAAGGCGCCGCGAAGGACCGCGCTGAGGGCTTGCGGCTTGATCCGGCGGACGCCATCGGCTGGGCGACACGCGGCTGGGCGCGGATGACAGCGGACCCCAAGGGAGCACTGAGCGATTTCGACGAGGCACTCAAGCTCAACCCGCGCTACTTGCACGCCTTGCAGAACAAGGCCTATCTCCTGTCAGATCGTCTGTATCGCACCGAAGACGCGCTGGCAGTCATGGACCGGGAAGTGGCGCTGTATCCGGACTTCACGCCAGCACGACTGGGCCGAGGGGTGCTGCGAGCCCGCCTCGCGAAGACGGACGCCGCTCGGGCCGACGCGGAAGCCTGTCTGAAGCAAGGACGCGACCCGGCGACGCTCTACCAGGTCGCCAATATCTACGCCCTGACCTCGCCGCAAGTCCCCGGCGATCGCGCCCGCGCGCTGGACCTGCTCTCCGCCGCGCTGCGCGGCGGATTCGGACTCGATCTTGTGGAGGCAGACTCGGATTTCGATCCGATTCGCAAGGACCCTGAATTCCGCCGGGTGGTCGAGGCCGCCCGGACGCTTCAGGCGAAGCGGGCCGCCGCTACACGCTGACGCACGAATGGTTCCGGAACAACCATCGCTTGCAGGCTTTGCACCTATAGATGACCGCACAGAGAACCGGCAATGAAGACCAAACTCCCTCTCGGTGCCGAACAACTGGAAGATCGTCTGACCCCCTCCGCCTACGCGACCATGTGGGCCGACGCTTCCCACCTGACGCTCAGTTTCACCCCCGACGGGACGAACACGGGTGCCGGGCCGAGCAACCTGTTTGCCTCCCTCTCAGCTTCGTCGTCCCCGGCGGCGTGGGAGCAGACCATTCTGAGGGCCTTCCAGACCTGGGCGGTCAACTCCAACATCAATATCGGCGTCGTCGCCGACGATGGCTCCCCGCTTGGCACGCCCGGCGCCGTCGAGGGGGACTTCCGCTTCGGTGACGTCCGCATCGCCGCCGGATCGCTTCCCAGTGCGGCGGTGGGTACGACCGCTTTCTTCGTCCCCGGCAGCACCTGGTCGGGCGACATGATCCTCAACAGCAATTTCTCATTTGGCGCAGGCACGTACCAGTACGACCTGTTCACCGTCGCCCTACATGAGGCTGGCCACGTCTTCAACCTGGAAGACAACGACGACCCCAACTCCGGTGTGATGTATACGCAGTATCGCGGACCCTATTCCGGGCTGCTGCCCGGCGATGCGGCCTTGCTTCAGTCGATCTACGGCACCCGGACCGCCGAGACCCAGAATAACTCCACCATTCAGACGGCGATGGAGCTGAAACTGCCTTCCAGCGCGTTGCCCGGCTCGCCGCTCGCGGTTGCTGGCGACATTAGCACGAATAAAGACGTCGATGTGTACCACTTCAAAACGAACGGCCTGTTCAGTCCTGCCGCCGGCCTCGATGTGACGCTCCGCGCCTCGGGCCTCAGTCTCTTCCAGGGCAAGGTCACCGTATTCGATCGGGCGGGGACTGTGATCGCATCTAGCGCCGCTGCCGATCCACTTCACAACGACGTGCTGATCCACCTGTCGCAGGCCAAGGCCAACACCGACTATTACGTCCAGGTGCAGAGCGCCACGTCGGACGTTTTCGGCATCGGGGCGTATCAGCTGAAGGTGAACACCCACCCGCAGTGGATCGTGCCCAACACGGCGATCCTCAGCGGCATCCAGGATCTTCACGCGCCGGCCAAGTCCTCCGCGAATGCCCCGCTCGTGGGCTACGATACCATCACTGCGAACAGCACCTCCAGCCTCTTCCGCTTCCAGTCCCAGGACAAGATTTCCTACGCCGCGGGGGCCAACGTGACGGTGAAGCAGTGGGGCGTCGGCGTCTCCGCTCCGACGCTGACGGTCTACGATGCCTTCGGCAAGGTGCTGGCCACATCGACTTCCACGGACTCTGACGGAGGAGGAGTCTCCTTGCACATCGATGGCGTCGCCGCCAGATCCACCTATTATGTGATGGTGCAGAGCGACGTGCGCGGTGCGACCAGCCTGGGCGCATTCACCTTGCAGGTGGACCTCAACCCCAATCCGAACGCTTCGCCGACCGCCGATGCCGGACTGCTTGTGGCCGCCCCCCAGCAGAACAATACGCTCGACTCCGCCAGGAGCCTCCAGACCGTCACGGGCTTCGCTCAGCAGACGACGAGCGAATCGATCGGCAGCCTCACCGGCCCCTCCGACACCGACTTCTATCACGTCAAATCCATCAAGGTCGCGAAGAACCAGACGAGCGTGCTGACCGTTACCGTCCTCGCCGAAAACGCCCTGACCCTCAGCCCGGTCGTCACCGTGTACGACAAGAACAAGAAGGCCGTCGCGGCCTCCGTCCAAAGCAATTCCAACGGCGTTTTCGTGGTCGTGGTGGCCAACGCCGCCTCCAACGCCGACTACTACATTCAAGTCAGCGCGGGTGCCGGCAGTGGTCCGAAGAAGGGGAATTACTTCCTCCGCGTCGATAACTCGTCGCAGCAGCCCATTGTCCTGCAGACCGTCGCCGCAGGCACGCTGACCCAGACGACGCCGCAGCAGTTTGGCACGTTCAACGTCGCCTCGAACCAACTCTTCAACTTCGTGCTGTCCGCCAACGTGGGTGCCTCCACGCAAGCGGCTGCGGTGCAGATGAACGTCTACGATGGGAATGGCGGGCTGGTCGTCAGCCTCATCGCGAAGGCAGGACAACCGGACGTCACGCAGATGGTCTATCTGGGCGCGGGGACGTACACCGTCCGCTTCACGGCCGCTGCCCAGAATGCCGCCGTGCTGCCGCCGCTGAGCTTCTCCCTGGGCGTTCAGAGCCTGTCGCAGCCGATCGGCCCCGCGCCTCTCAACCCGACGTCGAGTCCGACGAGTAGCCCGACTTCCACTCTTCCGCCCGCTCCCCCGACTTCCACCACCGCACCTGTGAGTCCTCCTCCGGCCACGACCGTCATGGACCCCGCATCGCTGGTACCGCCTCCTTCGGTACTCGTTCCGCCTCTTCCCCCGACGACAAGCACGGCCCCGGTGATGCCCTCAGCCCCGCCCTCGAGTACGACTCCGACGACGAGCAGCCCATACTGGACGTATACTTCGGGAAGCTCGACTCCTCCCGCGACAGCCCCCGTGGCACCCTACAGCGATCCATTCAGTTATTGAGCCGGTAATCCCATCGCGCACGATGGCGATTGCGCCGCCAGGGGAATACCATCTTGCCGCTTGCGGCTTCGCAATCTTCTCCTGCAAAGCCGCAAGCGGCAAGATGGTATCCCGCCCGCCTTTTGCGTCTCCGCGAACAATGCGATATCATCCAGAAGCGAAGGGAACGCCCTCTTTCTGGAACCCGTTCATGCCGTCGCGCCCTATCCTTGCCGGCCTGTTGTGCCTGTGTCTGCTCGCGGATCGCGCCGCGGCGGAGACGGATGCACTCAGCCTGCGCCAGCAACTCCTCGAAACCGAGGCGGAACTCGAAGCGCTGCGCCTCGAAGACAGGGTCACCTCCGGCAGCAAACTGCTCGAGCAACGCCGCGTTGAACTCGCCGACGCCGTTCCGAAACTCAATCGCATCGCCGACCGCCTCGATATCGCCCACCGCGCCCGCCTCGAAGCCCTCGACGCCCTACTGCGCGAAGGGAATACCGAACGCAACGCCGCGCTCAAACTCTGGCGCGAAACCTGTCAGACGCTCCTCGATCTGCAAACACGCCGGACCAGCTTCGACGAACAGCGCGACGCCGCTTCCGGCCGGTTCTTCGACTGGCCGATGATCCTGTCGCTGTCGTGGGGATTCCTCGTCCTGCTGATCGCCGCTGGCCTCGTCCTGCACGAACGACGCGTCGATCTTCGT
>JBBRIK010000339.1:0-6288 GCA_038221045.1 Gemmatales bacterium | reverse complement strand
ACGGCGGCAGCGCACTCTGCGTCGTCCAGCGGAAGTGAGCGGCATCGGCTTTGTGACGGGCGCCCAGGTTCGAGCGCGGTTTCTGCCCGCGCCGCCCGAGAGCGGCGTCGTTTTCGTTCGTACCGATCTCACTCCGGCCGTTGTCATTCCCGCTCGCATCGAGAGTGTCACCGGCACCGCCCGGCGGACCACGTTGGGCCAGCCGCCCGCCGAGGTCAGCCTTGTCGAACACGTCCTGGCCGCCCTTGCCGGTCTGCGCATCGACAATTGCCGGGTCGAACTCGACGCCTCCGAACCGCCCGGTCTGGACGGCTCCTCTCAGGGCTTCGCCAGGGCGCTGGTCGAGGCCGGCAGCGTGTTGCAATCCGCATGGCGTCCCGTCTATGCCGTGGGCCGCCCGGTTACCGTCTCTCAAGGTGAGGCGACGCTGACCCTGCATCCGCCCGTTGAGGGACAGGATGCTCTGAAGATTTCGTATTTCCTCGATTACGGCCCCATCGCGCCTCCCGGCCGGCAGACGGCCAGCCAGTGGATCACGCCGGCAGGGTTCCTCCAGGACCTCGCTGGATGCCGGACGTTTCTCCTCGAAGCGGAGGCGACCGCCTTTCGACTGCAGGGCATCGGCAAGCGAACGAAGGTGACGGACCTGATCGTCTTCGGCCCGCACGGCCCCATCGAGAACCAGTTGCGGTTCGCCAACGAGCCGGCCCGCCACAAGGTACTCGACGTCATCGGCGATCTAGCCTTGCTGGGCGTGGACCTGATCGGACACGTCGTCGCCCATCGTTCCGGACACCCGCTGAACGTCGAACTGGGTCGAGTCCTCTGTCAGACACAAGCTGTCCCGCTTGCGGCGTAGCGGGATCCAAGACATTTCAGCGGAAACGGTCCTCGACGAGAAGGAGACGGCAACGATGGAGCGTTCGCGTATGGCGGTCATCGGCGTCGGCCATCTCGGCAAGGAACACGCTCGCATTCTGGCCAACCATGCCGACGTCGATTTCATCGGCGTCGTCGATGCGCGGGCCGAACAGGCGGAGGCGGTCGCCACCCGTTGCGGGACTCGTGCTTTCACCGATCACCGGGACTTGCTCGACAAGATCGACGCCGCCGTCCTGGCTGTCCCCACCGAACTTCATCATGCGGTAGCCTGCGATTTCCTCCGCCAGGGCATTGCCCTGATGATCGAGAAGCCGATCGCCACGACCGTCGCTGAGGCCGACGAACTGCTCTACTTGTCCCGCAAGCACGGAGCCTTGTTGCAGGTCGGCCACGTCGAACGATTCAATCCGGTCTTCGAGCAACTGCTCCGCCATCCGATGCGGCCGAAGCTGGTCAACGGCCAACGGCTGGCGGGGTTTAGTGGCCGCTCGCTCGACATCGGCGTCGTGCTCGATCTGATGATTCACGACATTGACATGGTACTGTCACTCGTGCCGGCCCCGGTGCGTCAGGTGGACGCGATCGGCGTCAGCTTGCTGGGCGGCCACGAAGACCTCGCTCAGGCGCGCTTGACATTCGCCAACGGCTGCATCGCCAACCTGACCGCCAGCCGTCTGCACACCGAAGCCGTGCGGCGCATGGACGTCTGGTCCGCCGAGGGCTACGCGGGCGCCGATTACCATCATCGCACGCTGACTCTGGTGCAGCCGTCGGAACGGTTGCGTCTCCTGCAAGCGAGCCGTCAGGCGCTTGACGCGACAGCTGTGTCCTCGCTGCGAGCGGATCCGTTCGCCGTCCTCATGCATCGGCGCGATCACCAGATTGCCTGGGAGGGTCCGGATCAGTTGACGCGCGAACTGGGAGAGTTCGTGTCGTCCCTGCGGACCGGCTCGCCCGTGCGCGTCACGGGCCAGCAAGGACGCGAGGCGCTGGCGGTGGCGAGCTTGATCCTCGACAGTATTCATCGGCATGCATGGGAAGGCGAAGTGGCCGGCCCGATGGGTCCGCTCACGCTGCCGCAACCGCTGGGATCGCTGTTCGCGACAGGCGGAGAGAAGGCTGCCGCATGAGAAGGCTTGTTCGCCATTCCGCCGTATTCCTGTTCTCCCTGACCCTGGGCTGCACGAGCGACTCGCAACAAATCAGCGGGGGCAAATCAACTTCGAGCGCGAGGAAACGCACCGTATCCCCAGAGGCCGCAGTCATCCTCCAACAACTCGGATATGGGAAGAAGACGACGGAGGTGTTGGATGGGATCGAGGAATACTATGCCTCCTCGCGACTGACACACCTGGAAACCGAGTTGCGTCAAGTCGATGCCCACTTGCGCCCCGATGGGAAGATCTACGCCCGCGACGGTCGAGAGGTGTACGTTTATCAACAAAGTGGGGGGTATGGCTGCCACGTTACAGAGGAAATGTACAGGCGAGACGCTGAAGAAGAGAAAGTACGGCTGCAAGAACTCCGCAAGCGCTACACGGTCATTGAGTTGCCCTATTTTGGACCCTTACCTTGTTGAGCCTCCATGCCGGCGATGAGGCAAACAGGGGCCAAACAACACTGGACAAGTGCGCCGGGACGGTTTACACTCAATGCAAGTAGCCTATCGTCTCATCGCGTTCTCTGGAGGTTTGTTTGACGACCGAAATGCTGGTGGAGAGCCAAACCGGCTTCCACGCTCTCTCCCTCTCCCCCCTTATGCTGGCCGCTCTCGAGCGAGCCGACTACACCGAACCCACCCCGATTCAGGCGGCCTTTATTCCGGAAGTCATGCAAGGCCGTGACGTCATCGGTCAGGCCCAGACCGGCACCGGCAAGACCGCCGCGTTCCTCGTCCCATTCCTCAACCGCTGGCAGCCGAACAGCCGTCCCGGACCGGAAGCGATCATCCTCGCGCCCACGCGTGAACTGGTCGTGCAGGTCAGCGAGGAAGCCGTCAAGCTCGCCCCGAGTCCCCACTGCCGCAGCCTCGCCATTTATGGCGGACAGCGCATCCGCAAGCAACTGAACGATCTCAGCAGAGGTTGCGCTCTCGTCGTCGGCACGCCGGGCCGCGTCCTCGATCATCTGGCCCGAGGCAGCCTCAACCTGGCCGGCGTCAAGTACGTCGTCCTCGACGAAGCCGACCGCATGCTCGACATCGGCTTCCGGCCGGACATCGAACGCATTCTGCGCCGCTGTCCGCAGCCGCGCCAGACCATGCTGCTGTCCGCGACCATGCCGCCGCCGGTGATGCGCCTCGTGCATCGTTACATGATCGACCCCATGCACATCAACCTGGCACCGGCTCGCGTGACGGTTGAAAGCATTCGCCAGTCGTACATCTCCGTCGATGAGGATCGCAAGTTCGAGCTTCTGGTCCGGGTCATGGAGCGCGAGAAGCCCCGCCAGTGTATCATCTTCTGTGAGCGCAAGGTCTGGGCGGAGGACCTCTATCGCGGCCTCCGAACGCGGTTTGGCCGCGTTGCCGTCATGCATGGCGACCTCGATCAGTCGCTGCGCAACCGCATCATGCAGGGCTTCCGCGACGCCAAGATCACCTTCCTCGTCGCCACCGACGTCGTCGGACGCGGCATCGACGTCCGCAACATCTCGCACGTCATCAACTACGACCTGCCCGACGATCCTGAGAATTACGTTCATCGCATCGGACGCACGGGACGCATCGGGGCCGATGGCGTCGCGATTGCCTTCGTGTTGCCGGAACAGGGCAAACAGTTGACGGGGATCGAGAACTTCATCAACCTGCAACTGGACGAGGATCGGATCGAGGGATTCGTGGCAGCGCGGCCTCGCGTTCGCGTCGAGCCGAAGAATCCCGAGACGCCTGCCACTCCGGTCTTCGGCCGGCGGGTGAAACGCTACAGTAACCGACTTTGATTCTGGCCGGCGAGCCGTACCACAGCACTCCATGACTGATATTCTGCTCAACAGCGGCGTCCTCAGCGTCAGTCTCTGGCTCGGTCTCGCCGTCGTCCTCGCCCTCCTCTACGACACTCTCGTCTTTCGTCGCACTGCTCCCGCGAGTATCCGCCGTTCCGCTCTGCCTGGCCTGTTTGGCTCCGCTCTCTTTCTCGTCTTTCTCGGACTCGGTGCCGCTTTCAACCTCAGTTTCGCGCTGCTCAAGGCCTATGCCGCTCCCCGCGACGTCATGCAGGACGTCGTCTCCGCACAGGAGTTCCTGGCGGGGCGGTCGATGTATCCCGAACACATGAACGCGCTCATCCTTGAGACGCTGCGCCGGGAACCGGAACTGCTCTCGTCGCTGCCCTTCCCCCAGGCAGTCCGCGAACGACTGGCCGCCCGCCGGCAGCAGAGCATCACCGATCACTGGGTGCAAGCGCATCCGCCGTTGATGACCCTCTTCGTCGTTCCCTTCGTCGCCCTTGGGGGGACGTTGCTCACACAGGCGGTCATGCTCGTGCTGTCCCTGGCCGCGCTGGGCGTGTCGCTCTGGCTGATTGGCCGGCGACTCGACCTGAGGTTGCACCGCCGCCAAACACTGATGCTCGTTTTCGCCATCCTGGGCGCGGAGCCGGTCATCGTCACGTTGCGACTGGGTCAGTCCGGGCTGCTCTTGACCGTCTTGCTCGTCCTCGCCTGGGATGCCCTTCATCGAGGCCGGCCCGTCTTGGCGGGAATCGCCGTCGGCGTCGCTGCCTCGCTGAAGATGTTCCCCGCTCTGTTGCTGGTGTACTTCCTGGCTCGTCATCGGCGCGCGTTTGTCGCTGCCATGATCACGATCCTGCTCTTGCTGGGTTTCGTCGTTGCCATCGCGGGGAGCGAATGCCTCTTCGAGTATCGCCAGACGGCAAGCGGAGTCGTGGCCGAGTATGAGGCGTTTCCCAGCAATCTGTCGCTGCTGGGACTGTTCGCGCGCCTGGCGGGATCGGGCGAAACGGGGTGGTCGAGAGTCCTCTTCGGATGCGCCGGCGTTGCCGTACTGGTCCTCATCGTCGCCGGTCCGTGGAACCCTCTGGGCGGCGAGCCGGATCGAGGAGAGAAGCTCGATTTGAACTATGCCCTCTGCGTGGCCTTGATGCCGCTGCTGTCGCCGATCGTCTGGGACCACTACCTCACGGTGTTGGTCTTGCCGCTGATGGTGCTGGGCAAACGAGTGCTGCGTCCGAGTGGATCGTGGCCGGCGGTCGTCGGGTTTCTAGTCCTGGGGATGGTCCTGCTCGTGCCGGACACGGCGTTCACCTGGCCAGCGTCGCGGATGGTCGAGCGAGTAATGCGGTTGATGGCCGATGTGTTTCTATTGCCGCTGCGGACCTACGCGGTGATCGCGCTGAGTTGCTGGCTCGCGCTGCTGGCGATGAAGCCGTTCGCGGCGGAGGGATGACCTCGCTACGCCGCAAGCGGCACAAGGAATTTACTTCACCAGCCAGATGTTGCGATACTGCACCGGATTGCCGTGATCCTGCAACAGGATCGGTCCAGGGGTGCAAGGATCGCTCGCAATGCCCGCCGTCGTGACGTCCTTGGTGATCTCGACGTCGTCGTGGATCTTGACGCCGTTGTGATAGACGGTGATGCGGCCCTTCTTGACCTTCTTGCCGTCCTTGCACTCCGGCGACTTGAACTCGATGTCGTACGTCTGCCAGACCGTCGGCGCCTTGCAGGCGTTCACCTTCGGCTTGGCGATCCCATAGATGCCGCCGCAATCGCCCTCACCGGGCTTGGCGATACCATAGCTGTCCAGCACCTGGACCTCATAGCGTCCTTGCAGGTAGACGCCGCTGTTGCCGCGGCCCTGGCCGGTGTTCTTCGGCTCATAGGGAACGCGGAACTCGACGTGCAGTTTGAACGAACCGTCGAACTTTTCTTTGGTGATGATGTCGGTCGTCTTCGGCTCGACCTGGACGGCCTTGCCGCCCTTGTCGAGGTCGATCAGTTTCCACTTCGCCGCCGTCTTGCCGTCGCGATGGGTCCAGCCGTCGAGGTCCTTGCCATCGAACAGGACGGTGGCACCCGTGGGCGGCGGCACGCTCGGTTGATCGACCTTGTCCTCGGCCTTGGCCACTTTCAGATCGTCGATGCTTCCGTAGGGTTCGGCCGCGGCCAGGATGGCCCCCATGGAAAGCGTCAGAGTCAGCACCAGTCCACGCACAGTTCTCTCCCGAGATATCGAGTGAAGGGCGATTCCGTGAGGATGATAACAGAGCCTGCGCGTCCCCGCGAGTAAGGTCCAGGGGCTTACGCCACCTGGCTATTGACTGCCGCCCCTTTGGGGCTACAGACAAGCAGAATTCTACGGCCACAGGTTACCCCTTTGGCTGTTGCCACTCGGTTCTTCAGCCCCAAAGGGGCGGCAGTCAATAGCCAGGTGGCGTAAGCCCCTGG
>JBBRIK010000338.1:0-6328 GCA_038221045.1 Gemmatales bacterium | reverse complement strand
GACGAGGAAGGCGAGCTGTTCCAGTTGTACCGTCAGATCGACGGAAACCAGACGCACCTCGGCAGGCACACGCAGCATCACGGGAGCGAAGTTCAACAGGCCGCGAATGCCTGCGGCGACGAGCGCGTCGGCCATCGGCTGCGCCGCGTCCGACGGCACCGCCAGGATGCCCAGTTCCGCCCCGGTCTCCTGCACCATTCGCCCAATGGACTGCGGCGCATGGATCGTCAACCCTTCCACATCCAGCCCCACCTTGGCGAGATCGGCGTCGAAGAGAGCGACAAGTTTGAAGCCACGCTGGTCGAAACCGCGATAGCCCAGCAAGGCCCGGCCGAGGTTGCCCACGCCCACCAAGGCCGCCATCCAGGAACGATCCACGCCCAGGAGCCGGCGAAGCGCTTCGATCAGTTCCTCGATCACATAGCCGATGCCGGGATGGCCAAGACTTCCCAGACAGGCGAGGTCCTTGCGCACCTGCGCGTCAGTGATTCCGAGCGCCTCGCCGAGCAAGCCGCTCGACACCTTGTTGCTTCCCTCGCGCAAAAGACTCTCGAGATGGCGCAGGTAAAGGCTGAAACGGCCGACACTGGCGCGGGACAGGCGCAATTCCGGGCCGGCTCCTTCCCGTGTCGAGGTAGCTTCACTGCGCATGTCGCGATTAGGCTCCTCTTGTCTTCGCTTTACGAACGCCGGAGAATAGACGAGTCCGACTTCAGGCTACCGCCCCTTCGCGGATCGGTCAAGTTGGCCCCAGGCGCAGAGTCCATGACACTTCCCCGCTTGCCACCCCGGCCGCGCGACGCTCACAAGGGCGATTTCGGCCGCATTCTCGTCCTCGCCGGCAGCCGCGGCCTGTCGGGCGCGGCCGTCCTGTGCGCCTCGGCCGCGCTTCGTGGCGGCGCTGGTCTCGTCCGTCTGGCGACTCCCACGAGCCTGCTGCCCATCGTCGCCGCCGCGAATCCCTGCTACATGACCGCTGGTTTGCCCGAAGACGAACAGGGATGCCTCGCGGCCGCTGCGAGTCCCGCCGTCCTCGAACTCGTCGAGGGTTGCACCGTCGCTGTCGTTGGCCCTGGTCTCGGCCGCGGCGATGGCCCCCAGGCCGTCGTTCGCGCCGTAGTCGCCCGCTCCACGGTGCCACTAGTCCTTGACGCTGACGCTCTCAACGCCCTGATCGGCGATACCGCGCTGTTGCGCCAGCATCGCGCCCCGGCCATTCTGACGCCGCATCCCGGCGAATTCGGCCGTCTGCTCGGCTGCGACACGAAAACAGTCCAGGCCGATCGCGAGGCGCTGGCGAGCCGATTCGCCGTCGAGCATGGCATTATCCTCGTTCTCAAGGGACAATCCACCATCGTCACGGATGGGCGACAGGCATATGTCAATACGACGGGCAATCCCGGCATGGCGACCGGCGGCATGGGGGACGTGCTGGCGGGACTGATCGGCGCGTTGCTGAGTCAGGGGATGGAAGGGTTCGAGGCCGCGCAACTGGGCGTGTTCGTGCATGGGCGGGCAGGCGATCTCGCGGCGGCGGAGATGGGCGAGGTCGGCCTCATCGCAAGCGATCTGCTGGACTATCTTCCCAGAGCGATTCGTTCGCTAAGCGTCTGAGCCAACTTTTTCGTTGTTTACGGGGGGATCGTGGTTGATATTTGTGGGAAGTGAATTCGGCGCGGGGTGTGCCGTATGGGTGGCGACTGTCGTGGAAGGGTGACAAGCCGATGAACCTCCTGTGTCCAAGCTGTCAGAAAATGCTCCAGGTCCCGGACCAGTACGCCGGGCAGCAGATGCGTTGTCCGCTGTGCAACAACATCTTCACGGTGCCCGGCCTGGCCGACGCTCCGGCGATGCCGCCGGCCCCGCCGCCGTTCTCCGGCGCGGCACCTCCTCCGCCTCCGCTCCCGTCCTCTCCGATGCCGTCCAAGCCAGCCGATGCGCCGTTTTCCGAACCGGCGAAGTCGCGGACGCCGGCCCCTCCCGCTCCTCCGCCCGTCGTCGGCGACTACGAGAAGATGAAGAGCTACTTCGTCAGTCCGCGCGTGGTGCCCTGGATCACCTTCGGCGCAGTCGCCGCGATGTTCCTGCTTTCGTTCTTTCCCTACGGATTCGTGACCGTTACGAGCGGAAAACAGGGGCCAGTCAATCTGAAGTCGGACCCCACCTTGTTAGCGGTCGGTAAAGTGACGGAAATGCGAGATGGAGGGGTGGTCGCTATCAAGGGCAATGCTTGGGGACTGGGTTTCGGTGACGGCGGAAGCGCCATCTACATCATCTACGACCTGTTGCTACTGTTCGCGTTCCTGGTGGCCATCGCTTCGATCCTGATCCACTTGAAGATCATCCCGACCCCGCCCCCTCTGGAAGGACTGCGGGGACTGGTCCTCGGCGGGCTTCTGCTGATCGCTTTCGTCTTCCTGTTCCTCAATGAGTTGATCGGCGTGTTTGAGTTGGGTATCCTGCCTCTGACCTTCTTCGGGCTGCTTGCCTTCTGGGCGCATCTGCTCGCGCTGATTACGGTAGCGCTCGAGATCTGGATGCAGCGCCGTGGCCCGACACGACCCACGCCTCGCATCGACGTCCACTGGTAAACGCTCTCTCTTCCGCTTGCGGCGTAGCGGTCTTCATCCGCGCTACGCCGCAAGCGGTGGGTTCCCCGATGCGCACGGTGTTGCGCTTTGGCGCACTGCCCTCTTCGCGATATGGGGCATTCGCGCGGCTGGCTCCGAGAAAAACTCGGCTGTGAATCATCTTCGGAATCCACGTTTATCTCTTCTCCGGCGGCTCCCCTCAAATCCGGCACGACCTTTGCTCTCTTCTCACTGACCCACCGGGGATCTCGGTGGCAGCGTTTCAAGAAAACAAGGAGAACGAACGTGCGGACCAGTGTTGTCATCGGCTTGCTGCTTATCGTCCTGGGGGTCGTCGCGCTGAGCTATCACAGCATCACCTTCTTCACCCAGGAGCGCGTGGTGGATGCTGGCTTCTTCAAACTCGACGTATCAAAACCTCACACCATCATCTTGCACCCGATCGTGGGCATTGTCGCCGTGATCGCGGGCCTGCTGTTGATCGTCTCGGGACGGCGTTCTTCTTCTCCCTGAGACGTTGTTCCCAAGTCCGAATGCGAAATCGATGACGGACGCGAACCGGGCCTGTACCTCCCGGAACGCATCCGTCATCGTTTTTGCGTTGACGAACTTCGCTGCGCCGGCGATAAAAACCGCCGCGGACTCGCCTCCCGTCTCAACAAGGAGAAAGAGCATGAACGGAGTTCAAGTCATCCAGGAGTCCCTGGGCAGCACGCAGTTCCTTTTCAACAAGTACCTCGAAGATCTGTCCGACACCGACTTCCTGGTACGGCCCGTCCCTGGCGCCAATCATCTCGCCTGGCAGATCGGTCATCTGATCCACTCCGAGATAATGCTGGTGCGTTCGCAGGTGAGCGACGCCAAGTATCCCGACCTTCCCGCCGATTGGGCCGACGTGCATTCTCCCAAGACGGCGGGCAACGAGGGGCCAGGAGGCTTTCGCTCCAAGGCGGAGTATCTCTCGATCTTCAACGAGGTCCGGGGTTCGACCATCGCCAACGTCGGCAAACTGACCGATGCGGACCTCGACCGCCCCACGCAGGGCCGCTTCACGGAATTCGCTCCGAAACTCGGCAACATGCTGCTGATGGTGGTCAATCACACCCTCATGCACGCCGGGCAGTTCTCCGTCGTCCGCCGCAAACTCGGCAAGCCGGTGATCTTCTAAGGCGTTTTGAGGGAAATGGCTGGTCCATCCTGAAGTAGGACGAATTTCCAATTCGTCCTGGTCGAAGAAGACGAATTGGAAAAAAAGGGCCGAAACAAGTCCTGCGGACCGTTTCCGTGATTGACCATGATGACCAGCGGCGGCTCGGTTGATACTCCCGCCGGACAACGGACGATTGGCTCAGCGCAGGCTGTCCGCCGCGCGGTCCATCGCATCGCGGATCAACTCGTAATTCAATCCCGTAGGGTCGGACCGCTGATTGAAGAGGGCCGCCACGTTGAACCCATCGGGCCGTTGCAACAGCATTGTCCACGTCCCCGGCATCGAGCCGAAGAACGCATACGTCGCTTGCCCTCCCTTGCGCGGCTCGCCACTCATCCAGTACGCATCCATGAACTTCGTCAGGTCCGGCGCCGAGGCGATCAGCCCGCCGTGCGAATCCATCGCCTCCAGATGAAAGATCCCATCCGGCGCGGGAACGAGTGCGGCACGGTTCGCCTCGAAGACGTTCGGGCCTCGATAGGGGTCGAAATAGTGCGGTTCACGCGGATTCCGAGCCGATGGCAGCGAATGGCCCAGCTCCACACTCCGGATGCCCAGCGGCCCCAGCAGATCGCGGCGAACGTACTCGATATACGTCTTGCCGGTCACCTTCTCGACGACCCGGCCGAGGAGGCAGTAGCCGAAGTTGGAATAGCTCCTTCGCGCTCCGGGAGCGAACTGCAACGGCTGACCCATCATCCAGCGGACGACGTCGTCCGCCGTCGCCGGCGGCGGCTTCTTGAGGTCCATCGCGATCTCGATGGTGCGAAACATCGGATCGAACGTCGCCTCGCGATCCCAGCCGCCCTTGTGGTCGAGCAGATGCTGAATGGTCACGTCCTTGAGCCGGGGATCGACCTTCGCACCCGGCAGCGCCTTGACGTCCAGCAGGGAGAACACCCTGGCGTCGAGGCTCAGTTTGCCGTCGCGGACGAGCTTGTGAATGGCGGCGGCAGTGATCGGTTTGCCGATGCTCGCCAGCCGCAAGGGGGCGTCGGGAGCGATCGGGTTCTTCCGGGCGCGATCCGAGAAGCCGTAGCCACGCGACAGCAGCAGCTTGCCGTCCTTCGAGACGGCCAGCGTCCCCGCCGGGATGTTGCGCTCCTTCATGACGCCGAGCATCGCCCGATCGAAGACCTGCAATCCCGGCTCGGCCTCGCCCGTCATCGGCCAATCCTTGATGAGCGGAGCCGGCTTTTCGCGCATCCAGATGGCCGCGTAACGCAACGAGTTGCCGGCGCGATAGCCGCTTATTGAGGCGAGATGATAGCCGGCCTTCGCGAGGCGGCGGTCCTGCTCCCGGCACTCCGCCGTCGTCAGGTCGTGGCGTACGACCGAGGCGTGCTGATCGCCGATGAAGACGGCGGAGAAGAGCGTCGCGTTGCCGCTGTTGTAACCACTGACGGAATGCGGGCGATAGCCGTCCTTGATCGCGTCCTCGAGCGTCTTCGCCAACTGCTCGTCCGTCAGATCGTGCCGTGCCTCGAAAGCCTGCTCGTCGCCGGCCTCGAAAATGGCCGACAGCCGATGACCTCCCTCGACGGCGAAGCCCGCGACATGGGCCGGCCGCATCCCCTTCAGCGTCTCCTTGGTGTAGGTCGTCTGATAGTCGCGCGAACTGAGCGATTGCCAGCCGCTCCAAACTCCCTCTGAATGGCCCTTCACCCAGGCCGAGGCGAACCGCGTCGTCGATCCGTCGGAATAGCCACGAACGCTGAGCAGGCGATAGCCCTTGCCGCCCAGGTCCTCGAAGACTTTCTGATACTCCTGTCCCGTCAGGCCGTGACGAGTCTCCCCTGGCCGGCCATCCTTGATCGCGAAGGCGGCGAAGTGAACCGTTTTGCCGTCCCAGCAGGCGTCGAGGAAGGCGACGCGTTCCTCCTTCCCCAGACGCTTCATCCAGGCGGAATACTCGTCAGCCGTCGCGCCGATCAGGGACGTCTCCTGAGCGACGACGCGAGACGAGAGCATCAGGACGCAGAAGAGACACGTTCGCATGAGAGAAGTTCCTGAGATGCGAGGAGAGCGTCGGGACCGGAGGAAGCGTTCCTTGGGTTCCTCGTCTGAGGTCTTCACCTCCCCTTTCAGCCAGCAGCGACACAAGCAAATGCGGAATCATGGGGAGGCTCATTTCCCGGTAGTGGAGCGGATTCTCAGGCGGGACACTGTTTCTCTTACAAAAGAGCGCGGCCCACGAGGATAGCCTCATCGATTCCCGCGGGAAAAACAGTCCCCGTTCTCGGATTCGCTCAGCCGTCAGGTCGCCTCGAAGCGGGCGACGACCGCCGTGACGTTGTCCCGGCCGCCTGTCTCGTTGGCCTCCGCCACCAACCGTCCGCACGCTGCCTCCGGCTCGGCTTCCGCCGACAGCACGGCGGTGATCCGCTCGTCGTCCAGCATGTCGGTCAGCCCGTCGGAGCAGAGCAGCAACACGTCGCCCGCCTCCAGGGCCACCAGATGCACATCGACTCGCACCCCGGCGTGGCTCCCGCCCAGCACATTGGTGACGACATGCCGCCGGGGATGG
>JBBRIK010000337.1:0-6368 GCA_038221045.1 Gemmatales bacterium | reverse complement strand
CCGGAATTTGGACTGCGAGCGCGGCGTCCACGACATCGCCTTCAGTCCCGATGGAAAACGGCTCGCCGGAGCGATCACGCATCTGGAAGCTTACAGGATCTGGACCCTGGAGGGCGACAGGGATCCGATCCAGATTCCACTCAACGGAAGCCGGTCCTGGTGCCTGACCTTCAGTCGAAATGGACAGCAGTTGCTCACCGGCCATTCCAACGGCAGTTTCGGGGTCTGGGATGTTGCGACAGGATCGGGACAGCAAGTGCGCGGCCACTCCAGCGACGTACACGGGGTCGTGTTCGCCCCGAATCGTCGCCGGCTGGTGACAGCCGGGTTCGACATGACCTTGAAGGTCTGGGATCCGTCCACCTGGCAAGAACTGCTCACTTTGCGCGGGCATGACAACTATGTTCAGGGCGTGGTATTCAGCCATGACGGACTGCGGATCGCCTCGTGCAGCGATGACGGAACGATCAAGCTGTGGAATGGCAACCCGCGCTGATCGCCTAATCCTCCGGCTCAATCCTACCGCCCGTGACGACGAAATGTGGGTCGGCGGCATCCAGCTGTGCAAAAGTGAGCAAACAAAGGTGGCAAACAAAGGTGTCAGACACGAATGGCACTGTCCTGGGTGGGGTGCTGGACAGAAATATAAGGACTTACGTCAATCTGCCTGACGAAAAATAAGGACTTACGTCGATTCCAGCCCGTACGACAGTGCCATTCGTGTCAGACACCGAAACCATCCCTGCCTGTTTTCCCTCATGAGTGGCATGGTTCAAATCAGGCCCTTTTCAGGTAACACTTTTTGGGGTGTTGAAGGGGGTCCGAGAAAAGATACCATTACCAGATCCCCTTGTTATTATTGTAGTTATGACGAGGTCAGTGCTGCGACCCGTGTGTTACCTGGAGGCCCGAGTGTTACCTGGGTTTGAACCATGCCTCATGAGTCAACTTCTTCTTCCCACAACTGCTGTCCCTCAAAGCCTTTCTGACCGGGATACGGAAGCTACGGGGTTTGTCCCCTTTCCGCCTGCATCAGGTCGGGCCAATCAAAGGTGGGCCAATCAAAGGTGTCAGACACCGAAAGGGTTTCACAGCCGCCGGAGGGTGTCGCAGGTAACTTCATGGCGCGTAGTGATCGACGGAAGACGGAGCATCGGTTCGGTCACATGAGGTTGTAGGAAAGTCGAATCATGCCTCGTTTGGGCTAGGGAACGGATTCGACCCACCTCTGGACATAGCGTTCGTAAGACGTGAGCGCCTCCTCGATGCTGCCGCCAACGGCAATCCTGAGAGACAGCCACTCGTCATTCTTTTCGTAGTCCTCACGCACGAGAACTTCCAGTGCCTGGACCTTCGCAAAGCACTCTCTGGCAAGGCAGACCGCCTGGTCCAACAGCGCTTGCAAACCATGCCGGTTGCAAAACCCGGAGACCGCATCACCATCGGCGCAGGACAACTTGCCATCAGGCGAGATTTCTGCAAAAGCAGCAAGGAGGACCGGAGGTGTATCCATTTGCTACCTATCCCTTGTTCTGGACTGCCTTTGTGGTAATCGTGGTTAGACACGAAAAACAACTTCTCTTTCCCTTCGCGCACCGCGACCGATTCCACGCCCTGACCGGGGGTGTGGCGTCGAGTTAATAAATGAATTGTGCGCCATGTTAATCAATGTGCGTTGCGCCGGGTAGAACCAATTCCTTCTGACCTCCATATTCCTCCATTGGCTTTCTCGTGCAGGATTCGCCAACTCTCTTCCAGTCAGGCGAGGATCTCCTCGACGACCCGGCCATGCACGTCGGTGAGGCGGAAGTCGCGGCCGGCGTGGCGATACGTCAGCTTCGTGTGGTCGATGCCCATCAGATGCAGGATCGTCGCGTGCAGGTCGTGGAAGTGGACCTTGTCCTTGACCGCGTAGTAGCCGTAATCGTCGGTCGCTCCGAAACTCAGACCCGATTTGACGCCGCCACCGGCCAACCACATCGTGAAGCCGTGCGGGCTGTGATCGCGGCCGTCGTTGCCCTGGGCCACCGGCGTTCGGCCGAACTCGCCGCCCCACCACACCAGCGTATCCTCAAGCAAGCCCCGGCTCTTCAGGTCCGCCAGCAGTCCCGCGATCGGTTTGTCCACCTCGCGGGCGTTCGAGGCGTGATCGTTCTTGAGGTTGCCGTGCTGGTCCCACTTGTAACTGTGCGTCACCTGGACGAAGCGGACGCCTCGCTCGGCGAAACGCCGGGCCAGCAGACAGAGCCGGCCAAAGTTGCGCGTCTTCGGATCGTCCAGCCCGTAGAGCTTGAGCGTCTCCGGCGTCTCGCCGGTTAGCTCCTGGGCCTCGGGAGCGGCGCGCTGCATGCGGAACGCCATCTCGAACGAATCGATGCGTCCTTCCAGGGCGTGATCCGGCCCTGTCCTCGCCAGCTTGTCGCGGTCCATCTCGGCCAGCATTTCCAGTTCGAGACGTTGCAGATCGGGAGGCGTCGTCGGTTTGATGAACGGGATGCGAGCCTGATCGCTGGACGTGCCGGCGTTGCCGAGCGGCGTCCCCTGATAGGCAGCGGGCAGGAAGGCGGACGACCAGTTGTTGACGCCGCCATGCGTCAGCGTCGGACAGAGCGTCAGGAAGCCGGGGAGGTTGCGGTTCTCCGTGCCGAGTCCATAGGTGAGCCAGGAGCCGATGCTGGGACGAACGAAGGTGTCGCTGCCGGTGTGCAGTTCGAGCAGCGCTCCGCCATGCCGTGAGTTCGAGCCGTGCATTCCTTTGAGGAAGCAGAGATCATCGACACGGGTCGCCAGGTGCGGAAACACCTCGCTGACCCAGGCCCCCGACTGGCCGTGCTGCTTGAACTTGAAGGGCGAGCGCAGCAGGTTGCCGGTCGGCGAGGAGACGACACGCGGTTTCGGGAAGGGCAATGGCTTGCCGTGATCGCGTTCGAGGAGAGGCTTGTAGTCGAAGGAATCGACCTGCGAGGGGCCGCCGTGCATGAACAGGAAGATGATGCGCTTCACCTTCGGCTCGAAGTGCGGCATGCGCGACGCAAGCGGATCGACTGCGGCGCGGGCATTGCCGCCGAGGAGGTCGAGGAGGGCAAGCCAGCCGAAGCCGGCGGCGGACTGCTTCAGCAGGTCGCGACGAGAGAAGACGGGAGTAGAATGGCCACACCAGTTCATCGAGCTTCTTCCTTCCTCGTTCCCACGCTCTGCGTGGGAATGCGCTCTTCGACGCTCTGCGTCGTCTCTGTTCGTAAGACGACGCAGAGCGTCGGAAGAACCGTTCCCACGCAGAGCGTGGGAACGAGGGGGGGCGAGGGGTGGGTGATTCATTCGACGTACACGAACTCGTTCGACGACAACACGACACGACACAGAGCCTGCCACGCTCCAAGACGTGCATCCGGCGTCTTCGGCTCTTCCAGCGCGGCTTGATAGCGGCGCAAGAAATCGACCGCTCGCCGGGACTCTGTCTCGTCCGGCAATCGGCCATACGCGCGGGCGTAGAGCAGACTCAAACGGCCGGCGTCGTCGAGGGGCGTCAACTTCAGCAGATCGTCCGCGAGGCGGCGCGTCTCCTCCTGCATCAGTTTGCCATTCATCATGAACAGCGCTTGAGGGGCCACGGTCGTCGTCGCGCGCTTGCCCATCAGCGTGCTGGGGTCGGCGAAGTCGAACGCCTGGAACAGGTCGAAGAGATCACTGCGGATCACCGGCAGGTAGATCGAGCGGCGCGGATGATCGTAGCCCTCGTAACTGCGATTGGCCGTGCTGGTGACGTAAGACCGATTCGCCGAGGTCAGCAGCGAACCGGTCATCGTCCGATCGAGCCGGCCGCTGACGCTCAGGATCGCGTCGCGCAATGCCTCCACCTCCAGGCGCTGGCGGTTGAATCGCCAGTGCAGACGATTGTCGGGATCGAGGCGGGCCGCGCTCTCGTTGAACTTCGTGCTCATCCCATAGGTGTTTGACGTCAGGATGAGCCGATGCATCGCCTTGATCGACCAGCCGCTCTTGACGAACTCGACGGCCAGCCAGTCGAGCAATTCCGGATGGGCGGGTCGATCGCCGAGCCGGCCGAAGTTGTCCGGCGTCCGCACCAGGCCCTCGCCGAAATGGCCGAGCCAGAGGCGATTGACCAGGACGCGAGCCGTCAGCGGGTGATCGTCGCGCGTCAGCCACTCGGCCAGTTCGCGCCGTCCGCTCTGCGTGGCGCCAAGGGCTGGTTGCGTCTCGCCGGCCAGGATGCGCGGGAAACGCCGGGGCGTCTCGGGGCCAAGCGTCAGGTGATTGCCGCGGATGTGAACGCGGACGTTCTCGGTCTTGTTCTCGGACACTGCCATCGCGCTCGGCAGCATGGGCCGGCTCTTCTCCAGTGCCGCCAGTTCGCCGCGAAGCCGCTTCAGCTCCTTCAGCGTCTCGGCCGGAACGTGTGGGTCGATCATCGGAGGGAGGGCGAATGGTCCTTGCGGATCGCTCGCCAGCTTCTTCAGCTCCGCGGCCGAGAAGGGCTTGCCTTGCTTCTGTCGATGCGCGAACCATTGACGCAGAAAGAGCGGTGTCAACTCTCGTTCGCCGGCCAGTTGATCCGGCGTGCGGAAGGAAGCGGGCAGCGGCACAAGGGCGAATTTATCGATGTGCGGGAATGGCTCCTTGCGTTCGAGGCGCAACACGTTCTTGCCGGCTCGAAGAGCGATGACGCCCGCAACCTCCCATGTTTGCGTGTTGGGGTACCAACTGCCGGTGACACCGCCGGCAGCGCTATCGAGAACGAGTTTGCCATTGACCGACACGGTGATCGGCCTCGCCTCCGCAGCGGCGTAGCGAATCTCAAGTTGATAGCTGCCCGCCGTGGCGACGGTCATGTCATACTCGGCGAAGTTGGGAAGAGGCCCGGCGTTGTAGATGACGCCGATCTTCTCGCCGTAGCCGGTGAAGTCCTTCATGACGTTGCCGCGCTGGAACTCCTCCGCCTCGCGGAGCAGAACGCCGGCGCTGGGAACTCGTTTCGGATCGCTCAGCATCGACGGGAAGGGCGGCTGGCGAAGCAACTCCTCCGCGGCCTCGACGTAGCGGGCAAGCTGTCGGCGCGCCTCGTCCTGCAAGCGCTGGCGGGCGTCGGTTTCGAGGCGGATGATCTCGGCTTTCTTGGCGACGAGACGCTGTTCGAGTTGAGCGAGACGCTGAGCGCCTTCCGGCGTGGTCAGGGGCCGTTCGTGCCAGCGGGCGACGACGCCGAAGTTGTCCATCGTTCGCGTCGATTTGAAGATGCCGGCCAGACTGTAGTAGTCGGCCGTCGGGATCGGATCGAACTTGTGATCGTGACAGCGAGCGCAGCCCAGGGTGAGTCCCAGGAACGCCTGACCGACAGCGTCGATCTGCTCGTCGATGATGTCCATCTGCATCTTGACGGGATCGTCCTCGGCCAGCATCTTCGGCCCGAGCGACAGGAACCCCGTCGCGATGAGGCCGTCGCTGTCTGCCGGGGCGAGCAGATCGCCAGCGAGTTGTTCGCGGACGAAATCGCGGAAGGGCTTGTCGCGATTGAAGGCAGCGACGACGTAATCGCGATAGCGCCAGGCGTTGCCGTGGGCAAGGTTCTCGTCCATGCCGTTGGAGTCGGCATAACGCGCGACGTCGAGCCAGCGCCGCCCCCAGCGTTCGCCATAGGCCGGGGACGCGAGCAGACGATCGATCGCTCGTTCCACCGCGGCCGGCTTCGTATCCGCGAGAAAGGTCTCCATCTCCTCCGGCGTCGGTGGCAGTCCCGTCAAATCGAAGGTCATGCGGCGAAGGAGCGTCCGCCGGTCGGCGGGCGGCGCGGGTTCGAGTCCCTTCGCTTCGAGCCGGACGAGGATGAAACGATCGAGGGGATTGAGCGGCCAGGAGGCGTCGCGGACAGCGGGAGGCTGCACGGCGAGGGGCGGCTTGAAGGCCCAGAAGTTCTTCTGTTCGACAGTAAACCCCGCCGAGCCAGAGGTGGCAACTCCTGGATTGGCACCGGGCCAGGGCGAGCCCATCGTAACCCATGCCGTCAGGGTGACGACGTCGGCGTCGGACAGCTTGCCCCTCGGCGGCATCTTCAGATCGTCCTTGTAGCGGACGGCTTTGAGGAGCAGGCTGTCATCGGGCTTGCCGGGAAGGAGAGCGGGTCCAAGATCGCCGCCCTTCTTCATCGCGTCGAGGGAGTCGAGACGCAGTTTGCCTTGCTGCTTGTCGGCGCCATGACACTTGTAGCAGTGGTTGGCCAGAAGGGGGCGCACCTTCTGCTCGAAGAACTTGACGGCAGCGGCGTCCTGAGCACCCGACGACACCGGCAGGAGCAACAGGAGGAGGCAAGACCTGGTGAGCATCAGCACACCTCGGCAGGCGGGGAGGGCAGT